>JAIRNM010000394.1 GCA_031258055.1 Bifidobacteriaceae bacterium | reverse complement strand
CACGCGCTTTGGCGCGCTCAGCCCGTTGCTGTTCTTTCGTCAACGGCCGGGTCGATTTCTGGCCCACACCGCCTAACGGACACTTGTGAGCGGCCTCAGCTTCTTTGCGTTTCGGGGTGGGACGGCCTTTGCCGCCCGGTTTGACCGGCTCGGGCGCGGTCTTATTCGACTTGCTTGACACGCCTTCCAGTCTATGGCGTTACGGTTGGACCATGATCCCCGCGTCTTTTCGCCTTGAAATCGCCGCCCGTGTTGAGGAGCAGTTTCCGCGCGCCGTCAGAGATCTGGAGGATCTCGTACGTATCCCGTCCTATGCGGCGCCATCAGCCCCGCCGGGTGTGCTCATGCGCTCGGCCGAGCATGTCGCCGACTTGCTTAGGGGCATTGGCGCCACCGACATAGCGGTGGTTTCGGCTGGCGGCGGCCCCGGCGTCATCGGCCAGATTTGGGTGGACGATGCCGCCCCAACCGTCCTCCTCTACGCTCACCATGACGTTCAGCCGGTGGCCGACGACTGGTCAACGCTCCCCTTTGAGCCGGTGGTGCGGGGCGAACGAATGTATGGACGCGGAGCGGCCGATGACGGTGCCGGAGTGGTGCTGCATCTGGCGGCGATCCGGGCGCTGGGGGAGGACCTGGCGGTGAACGTCCGCTTGTTTATCGAGGGGGAGGAAGAGTCCGGCTCGCCCACTTTCTCGGCTCTGGCCAGCCAATACGCCGACCGTTTGGCGGCTGATGTAGTGGTCATAGCTGACTCGGAGAACGCCTCACCAGAGGTTCCGGCTCTGACAACTTCTTTACGCGGCGTCAGCGACGTCACGGTAACCGTGCGGGTCGCTGACCACGCAGTTCACTCCGGCGCCTTCGGTGGACCCATTTTGGACGCGCCAACGCTGCTGTGCCGGCTGATCGCGACGTTGCATGACTCGACCGGCGCGGTGGCGGTGCGCGGGCTGGAGCCAACTGGGCAGAGCGATGTCGACCTGTCGGAGGAAGCCTTCCGGCGCGAAGCCGGACTAGTGCCAGGCTTGACGTTGGCGGGATCCGGGACGCTGGCCGACCGCCTCTGGTGGCGACCCGCCATCGACCTGATCGGGTTCGACTCCGTCTCAGTCGCGGAAAGCTCCAACACGATTCAGCCTGTCGCCCGGGCGCGGCTGTCGCTGCGGGTGCCGCCCGGCCTGGACCCCGCCTTGGCGCAGGCGAGGCTGCGGGCCCACCTGGCCGAACACATCGAAGCTGGAGCCGAGTTAGAAATTGAGGAGGGGGTGAACGGGCCCGGTTTTAGGGCCAATACTGACACTCCGGCCTACACCGCCGCCCGCCGGGCTTTGAGCGAAGCCTTCGGCCGGGAGGTCGTAATGCACGGACTGGGCGGATCCATTCCGCTCGCCTCGGAGCTGTCGGTGCTGTTCCCGGGAATCGAAGTGCTGTTAACCGGCGTGGAGGACCCGGATTCGCGCGCCCATTCGGGCGATGAATCAGTTTCTTTGCCAATGCTGCGCAAAGCCATCCTGGGGGAGGCCCTGCTGCTCCACTATTTGGGTTTGAGCGGGCGATGAGCGACCTGACCCTGGGCGAACTGGCCGCTCACATCCAAGGCGAAGGGCCGCCGGTGGTCTTGCTGCACGGCAACTCGGAGGACTCATCGGTCTTCGATCGGATGGCGCCTCACCTGCCTGGGTTTACTTTGATCGCGCTCGATTCACGCGGCCACGGCCAAACGCCGATCGGTTCCGCCCCGATGACCATTGCCCAGCTAGCGGTTGACTGCTGTCATGCTTTAGAGGACTGTCGGCAGCGCTTTGAATACCAAGGCCGCTTCGGCCTGATCGGATTCTCCGATGGCGCCAACATTGGCCTGGAATTGGCCATCCACCGTCCCGAGTTGTTGGCCGCCCAAGTGCTGATCGGCGGCAACACCACCCCTGGGGCGCTCAAACCAATCACCTATGGGATCATCCTGACTGGCTATTGCCTGATGCGGCTAGCCGGTCTGATCTCGCCCGCCGCCCGGCGGCGGGCGGCCGTCTTCGGTTTGATGGTGGGCCAGCCCAACCACACCGCCGCCCAGCTCCGCCAAGTCCGTGTCCCGACCTTGGTTGTGGCTGGCCAGCGCGACATTGTGCCGCGCCGCGAGTCGCAGCGAACGGCTCGGCTGATTCCCGGCGCTGAATGGGTTGAGATAGCGGGCCAGGGGCACTTGTTGCCGCAGCGAGCGCCAAAACTGGTAGCTGAGCTTTCAGCGGAATTCCTCGCCCGGCACCTGCACGAGCCATTGATTCGGTCTGAAGCGAGGTAAGGTTACCCTCAGCACTGAACCGATTCTTCGAGGAGTTGATCACATGACGACAACCGCGTCTACCAGTACCGACCAGACTCATGGCGTCAAACTGACCCCTGCGGCGGCCGCCAAAGTCAAGGACCTGCTCGCCAAGGAAGGCAAGCCGGACATGCGGCTGCGCCTAGCCGTTGAACCTGGCGGCTGCGCCGGTATGCAGTACGAACTCGGCTTCGATGACTCGCTGCTCGAGGGCGATGCGATCGTTGAGTTCGACGGCGTGCCGCTGGTCGTGGACCAACTGTCGGCGCCGCTAGTCGACGGCGCTCAAATCGACTTCCAGGACTCAATCTCCGCCCAGGGTTTCTCAATCGACAACCCGAACGCCACCCAGGGCTGCGCCTGCGGCAACTCCTTCTGCTGAACCAGCTAGGCCGCTGCCCCCAACGCGAGTGCTTAACTCAAAGAACTGGGCCGTGAGCCCCCGGTTGTTGGAGTTAAGGACACCCCCACCTAGCGGCCAAAAACGGCTCCAACCCGCTGACCTGGGACGATGCCGCCGGGCCAGGGTGACGGCATCGGCGGCAGTGTCCGTAACTCAAAGAACTGGGCCGTGAGCCCCTGGTTGTTGGAGTTAGGGACACCCCACCTAGGCCGCTGCTACCGCGTAGCGGGCGGCGACGTCATCCCAATTCACAATGTTCCAGAAAGCGGACACATAGTCCGCTTTGACATTGAGGTAGTCGAGGTAGAAGGCGTGCTCCCACATGTCCAGGACCAGCAATGGGACCAGGCCGAGCGACAGGTTCGACTGGTGGTCGTAGAGCTGGTTGACGAGCAGGCGTCCACCCAGCGGCTCCCAACTGAGCGCTGCCCAGCCTGAGCCCTGGATTGAAAGGGCGGCGGCCGAGAACTGCGCTTTGAAGGCTGCGAAGGAGCCGAATTGGGCACCGATCGCAGCCGCCAGTTCCCCGTCCGGCGCGAGGGACGAATTCGGAGTCAGGTTCTGCCAGAAAACCGAGTGGTTGACGTGCCCGGCCAGGTTGAAGGCGAGGTCCTTTTCGAGTTTCGGCAGCACGGCGAAGTTGTCGCTGTCCCTAGCGGCGGCTAGTTGTTCCAGGGCGGTGTTGAGGCCCGCCACATAGGCGGCGTGGTGTTTGTCATGGTGCAGTTCCATGATGCGGCCGGAGATGTAGGGCTCCAGGGCGGCGTAGTCGTAGGGCAGATCGGGCAAGACATAAAGAGCCATTGGTCCTCTTCCATTCAATGTAGACGTGTGTTATGGCTCAACCATTACATCATCGTTTCCGCCAGTGACGGTAACATTTACCCCATGACCGTTAGTGTGCCCACATCGACTGACCTCCAAACTAGCCAAACCCCGGCCGTCCGGATCTTGGTGTACTCCGACAACTCCGAAGCCCGCGCCGAGGTCAAAGACAACCTGGGGAATACTATCGGCGCTGATGAGCGCGCTATCGACTGGACAGAGGTGGCCACCCATGAGATGGCCATGATCCTCTGCCAAGAAGGTACCTACGACCTGATCGTGATGGACAACGAGG
>JAIRNM010000391.1 GCA_031258055.1 Bifidobacteriaceae bacterium | reverse complement strand
CTGCCGGTTTCGACCATCAACTCGTGGACAATCGGGAGAGCTGTCTCCAGCCCAGTCATGCCAAAGGCGGCCGCCTGCCATTCGCAGTCTTTGGCTTCGCGCGGATGGGGCGCGTGGTCGGTGCCGACCACATCGATGGTGCCGTCCGCCAAACCGTCGCGGACGGCATCGACGTCGGCGGAGGACCGCAGCGGCGGGTTGACCTTGAAAACTGGATCATAGGTGCGCGCTTGTTCGTCTGAGAACAGCAGGTGATGGGGGGTGACTTCAGCCGTCACGGCAATCCCCCGGGCCTTCGCCCAACGGATGATCTCAACTGAACCGGCCGTTGAGACGTGACAAATGTGCAGCCGAGAGCCCACATGTTCGGCTAGCAGAACGTCGCGGGCAATGATCGATTCCTCGGCCACGGCGGGCCAGCCGGCCAATCCGACCTGGCTGGAGACCACGCCTTCGTGCATCTGGGCGCCATCGGTCAGGCGCGGCTCTTGGGCGTGTTGGGCCACCACCGCGTCAATCCCCTTGACGTACTCCAGGGCGCGGCGCATCAAAACCGGATCCCAGACGCATTGCCCGTCATCGGAAAAGACGCGCACCTGGGCGGCGGAGCGGGCCATCGCCGCAAGTTCCGCCAGGTGAGCGCCCTTCAATCCGACCGAGACAGCGCCGACCGGACGGACGTCGACATAGCCCGCCTCGCGGCCGAGCCGCCAGACTTGTTCCACCACACCAGCGGTATCCGCCACCGGATCGGTGTTCGCCATGGCGTGCACACAGGTGTAACCGCCCGCGGCGGCGGCCCGCGAACCAGACAAGACCGTCTCGGCGTCCTCATGCCCCGGTTCGCGCAAATGGGTGTGAATGTCCACCAAGCCGGGCAGGGCGACCAGCCCGGCGGCATCGACCAAGGTGGCGTCTTGAGCTGGACCGGCTTGGCCCACCATGACGATAGCCCCGTCCTCAAGGCGAATGTCGGCCCGCTGGCCCGACGGCAGCGTCGCGCCTTTGATCAGGTAGTTCACGGCTTCACTCCTTCGTCCCGGTCAAAGTCAGATACAGCACCGCCATGCGAATGGCGACCCCGTTAGCAACCTGCTCGACGATCACCGAACGCTTAGAATCGGCCGCTTCGGAAGTGATTTCCAGGCCACGGTTCATTGGTCCTGGGTGCATCACGATGGCGTGCGGCGCCAGAGCGGCCAGGCGTTTCGCGTCCAGGCCATATTCACGGCTGTATTCCTGCGGGCTGGGGAAGAACCCTCCCCCGGCCGAAGACATTCGCTCGCGCTGGACCCGGAGCATCATTAGCGCGTCCGGCGGTTGCTCGGCCAACCCCTGGTCTAGGTCGTAGAACACCTGGCAGGGCCACGTTTCCACGCCAACCGGGAGCAAAGTAGCCGGGGCCACCAGCGTCACCTGGGCTCCAAGCGTGGTGAAAAGATCAACGCCGGAGCGCGCGACGCGCGAATGGAGAACGTCGCCCACAATTGTGATCTTCAAGCCGGACAGGTCTTGGCCAACTAGGTCCTGGCCGGTCAGGTCCGAGCCCTGCCCTGTTCCGGCCCGGCTTTCAGCGCTGAGATGCCGGCGGATCGTCATCGCGTCTAGCAGCGACTGTGTGGGGTGCTGATGGGTTCCGTCGCCAGCGTTGATAACGGAGGCATCGGTCCAGGTGGAATGGGCTATCTGGTACGGCGCCCCAGAAGCCGAATGCCGGACCACAATTCCATCGGTGTGCATTGCCCCGAGGGTCAGCACCGTGTCTTTCAGCGACTCCCCCTTGGACACCGACGAGCCCTTGGGCGTGAAGTTGATGACGTCCGCGCTGAGCCGCTTAGCGGCTGTCTCAAAGGAAATCCGCGTCCTAGTCGAATCCTCGAAGAAGAGGTTCACCACCGTTTTGCCCCGCAAAGTGGGCAGCTTTTTGATTTCACGGGCCTGGGTGGCCGCCATCTCCTCCGCCATATCAAGCAGTTTGACGGCTTGGTCCCGGTCCAGGTCAGCGGCTGAGAGCAGGTGTTTCATCATTCCTCCCCCTCAATCAGAACGCAATCACGCCCGTCTGTTTCGGCCAGCAACACCCGCACCCGCTCGGCCACCGCCGTGGGCAGGTTCTTGCCCACATAGTCCGCCCGGATCGGCAGTTCACGGTGCCCCCGGTCCACCAACACCGCCAACCGAACCGCCTTCGGACGCCCCAGGTCCGCCAGCGCGTCCAGCGCCGCCCGAATGGTGCGCCCGGAGTAGAGGACGTCATCGGCCAGCACAACCGTGGCGCCGTCAATTCCGCCCGGTGGCAGCGCGGTCCGCCCGAGCGATCGCGTCGGCACCCGCGCTAGGTCGTCACGGTACATCGTGACGTCAAGTTGCCCCAGGGCTTTCTCCCAGTTCGGCTCAATTTGCCCGATGCCGTCAGCGAGCCTTTCCGCCAAAGGCACCCCCCTAGTCGGGATTCCCAGGATCACCAGTCCCTCAGGACCGTGGTTCTTCTCTAGAACTTCGTGAGCGATGCGCTGAATCGCGCGTGCGATGTCCGGTCCGTCAAGGACCTCAATAGACGCCATCTTCTTCTCCTTTCCCGCCTCACAGGACGGGCCTTAAAGGTCTTAGGCCGCCAACTATCCTAGCCCCCTCCCAGGCCCAATTGGCGCCGTCGGCTTCAGGCGAGGGGCGTCAGCAGCCAGCGCAGAATAGTCGGCTCTAAGCCGACCGAATCCCACGGTCCATCGACTTGGACCACCGCCACCCCGGCGGTCGGCAGGCCGCGGCGGACGCGGGTGACGGCATCGGGCATAGAACCGGCGCCAGCCAGTTTGTAGGCGGTGGCGGACATGGTCGGCTCGTGGCCCACCACCATGGCGGTGGCGCAATCTGGAGCGACAGCGCGGATCGCCGCCAACGTCTCCTCGACATAGCCGTTGTACAAGTGCTCCAACAAAGTGGGCTCAACCGCCCAACCGGCGGCTGCGGCCATGGCGTTGAAAGTCTCCTTGGCGCGCCGGGCGGTCGAGACCAGAGCGACCTCAGGGTCCAAGCCCACACCGGACATCTCACGGGCTACAATGCGGCATTGCTCATAGCCCAGATCGCTGAGCGGCCTGTCCGAATCGCTGCCATTTGAACCGCGAGCCTTCGCGTGCCGCACCAACATCAATGTCCGAGCCATAAACCGATTGTAATATCGCCTTTGACCGGCTATTGACCCATCGCGTGGACACCGCCGTCCACATGAACAACCTCGCCGGTGGTGGCTGGGAAGAGATCGGACACTAACGCCACCACCGCTTTCGCCGCTGGCACCGGGTCGGACGAATCCCAGCCGAGCGGCGCGCGCCGGGGCCACGACCCCTCCATCCCCTCGAAACCCGGGATTGAGGTTGCCGCCACGGTCTTGAGCGGCCCGGCGCTGACCAGGTTCACTCTTATTCCCTCCGGCCCGAGGTCTCTCGCCAGGTAGCGGGCGGTCGCCTCCAGCGCCGCTTTCGATACGCCCATCCAGTCGTAAACCGGCCAGGCGTAGCGGGCATCGAAGGTCAACCCGACTATCCCGGCGCCGCGCTGGAGCAGTGGCAGACAGGCGACGGCCAGCGCCTTCAGCGAGAAAGCCGACGTTTCGATTGATGCCGCCACATCAGGCCAGTCGCCGGTCAGGAACTTCCCACCCATCAGCCGCTGCGAAGCGAAACCGATCGAGTGGATCACGCCGTCCAGGCTGTCGGTATGGGTTTGGATGCGTTCTGCCAGTGAGTCCAGGTCCGCTTGGTCGGTGACGTCGAGCTGCTCGATCGGCGCCCGCTCTGGCAACCGCTTAGCTGTCGCCGCCGTCAGCCTGGCGCCTTTGCCGAAGGCCGTCAAGATCACCTTGGCGCCTTCTAGCTGGGCCAGCCGCGCCACCTCGAAGGCGATCGACCGGTCGGTTAGCACGCCTGTGACCAGCAGGTTCTTACCCTCCAACAGTCCCAATTGGGTTTCTCCCTTCGTTCGGTATCCAGTGTTGTCTTAGGCCCGATGCCGTCCGCTCGCCCGCTTGTGCCGCGCGCCGCGGCCGTTCATGACGGGGCCCTCGGCGACGGCATCGTGACTCCCGATTGTCTTGCGCGCCGGGCCGGTCCCCCTGCGGGCGGCGACGGGCATCGCGCGGCCGCTCACTAATGGCCCATCCCCAGGCCCCCGTCTACGGGGATGACAGAGCCATTCACATAGGGCGCGCCGGCCAGGAACAGCGCGGCCTGGGCCACGTCCTGGGGGGCTCCGAAGCGGCCAGCCGGTATCCGGCCGAGATACTGTTGGCGGGTTGATTCGGGCAACGCCGCGGTCATGTCAGTTTCAATGAAGCCGGGTGCGATCACGTTGGCGGTGATGTTGCGGCTACCGACCTCTCGTGTGATCGCTCTGGCCAATCCCACCAGGCCAGCCTTCGAGGCTCCATAGTTGGCTTGCCCGGCGCCGCCGATCGAACCGACAACCGAGCCAATCAAGATGATGGATCCCTGTTTCTTGGCGATCATGGAGCGCAGCGCCCGCCTGACGCAACGGAACGCTCCGGCCAAGTTGGTGTCAATGACGTTGCCGAACTCCTGATCAGACATTCTGATCAGCAGTTGATCGCCCACCGCACCGGCGTTGGCGACCATCGTGTCGAGTTTTCCGAATTGGGCTTCAGCCCGGTCAAAAGCGCGGTTGACCGAGGTGGTCGACTTGACGTCACCGGCCAGGGCGATGACCCTGGGGTCTTCAATCCCGGGCCCGCTGCCCTGACGGTCCATCGTCGAGATACTGTCGCCCGCCTCAAAGAAGGCTTGGGCAATGGCCCGCCCTATCCCCCGGTTGGCTCCAGTGATGAAAACATGTCGTGGCACCATTGGAGGCTATCTCCTACAAAGCCCCGCATCGGCCCTGATTACCGACTAGGCCGGTGCCCGATATTTGTGCGAAAGCAACAGTTCGGGCGCCTACAGGCTGACCGACCCAGTCATCGTCAAGCCCGCCAGCCAAGCGACATCTATCACTAAGGGCGCCCCAACGGCGAAGACCAACGCCGCCCAAGCGGGCCAGCCAAACAGCCGGTAAGCGATCACCCCACAAGCGATGAACATGACCAGCAAGATGGTCAATCCGATCAACCACTGCGAGGTGAACACATTCGGGTCCCCGGCTTTGTCATAGCCGCCCGGGAAAGCCGCGGCGGCGGCGAAACTCGCCACCGGTATCGCGTAAGCCAGGGGGATCAACATGATCACCCCAATAAGTGGATACTTCCAATTCCTTGTGCCGCCCTCACGCGCTGCCGCCAGCGCCTTGGAGGTCCCCCTCAGCCACTCCATAAACATCAATCTTACGTCCGCCACGACGCCACCCCTGCCCTATTCCAGCAGCGTCAACCCGACCGAACCAAGTCCGGCGCCCGGGTCGAGCCGATTCCCGCTATCGTGGCGCAACTCGTCCAACCAACCGCTGTCGACCGGGCTGTCGCCCAGCGCTAATCGAAGCTGTTTCCAGGTCGCCGGTTGGCGCTCGCCCAGCCCGACACAGCGCGGACGAACAGTCGCCCTTAGGCGAGTTCGATCAGGTCCTCGTAGTCAGTGGACCAAAGGTCTTCATCACCATCCGGGAGTAGCAGAACCCGTTCGGGATCAAGGGCGCGCACAGCGCCCGCGTCATGGGTGACCAGCACCACGGCCGCTTTTACTTTCGCCAGGGCGCTGAGAATCTCCAGGCGCGAAGCCGGATCAAGGTTGTTGGTCGGCTCGTCCAGCAGCAGCACATTGGCGGCAGAGACCACCAGGATCGCCAAAGCCAGCCGCGTCTTCTCTCCCCCGGACAGCACCCTGGCTGGCTTTAGGACCGAGTCGCCGGAGAACAAGAACGATCCCAAGATTTTTCTGACCTCAGTGGTTTCCATGTCCGGCGCCGCCGCCGACATGTTCTCCAGCACCGTGGCATCCAGGTCCAGCGTCTCGTGCTCCTGCGCGTAATAACCAAGTTTAAGGCCGTGGCCAGGCACAACGCTACCGGATGAAGGTGATTCAAGCCCCGCCAACAGCCGCAGCAGCGTGGTCTTGCCAGCACCGTTCAAACCCAACACCACCACGCGCGATCCGCGATCAACCGCCAGGTCAATGTCGGTGAAGACTTCCAGCGAACCATACGATTTCGACAGCCCCGAAGTCGTCAGCGGCGTCCGCCCGCAGGGCGCCGGATCCGGGAAGCGCAAGGCCGCCACCTTCTCGCGCCGCCCCGCCGCCTCGGTCCCCTCCAACAGCCGATCAGCTCGCTTGGCCATGTTCTGAGCGGCCACCGCTTTGGTCGCCTTGGCCCGCATCTTGTTCGCCTGGGCCATCAACGCCGCCGCCTTCTTCTCGGCGTTGGAGCGTTCACGCTTGCGGCGCCGCTCGTCCACCTCGCGCTGCTCCAGGTAGGCCGACCAACCGAGGTTGTATTGATCAAGTTCGTGGCGGTTGGCGTCGAGATGCCAGATCTTGTTGACGGTCTGGCCGAGGAGGGCGGCATCGTG
>JAIRNM010000384.1 GCA_031258055.1 Bifidobacteriaceae bacterium | reverse complement strand
GTGGTCAACCCGTTGCGCTTCCCCGGCGGCTCGATTGGCGACTTGGCTGTCAACGGCACCGCCAACGACTTGGCGGTGAGCGGCGCGGTGCCAAGATGGATTTCGGCCGCCTTCGTGATCGAAGAAGGTTTCGCGGTGGCGGACTTGCGGGCCATCGCCGCTGACATGCGCGGCGCCGCCGACCAGGCCGGTGTGGCCATAGTGACCGGCGACACGAAGGTGGTGCCCAGGGGCGCCGCTGACGGCCTTTTCATCACCACCGCTGGAGTCGGACCGGTGCCAGCCGGGCGCGAACTCGGCGCCGAGCGAGTCCGTCCGGGCGACCGCATCCTCCTGTCCGGACCGATCGCGGCCCACGGCATGGCCGTCATGGTGGCGCGCGGCAACCTAGCTCTCGAAGCTGACATCAGGACCGATTCACGGGCTGTCACCAGTTTGGTGGAAGCCCTTTGGGCGGCGGTGCCGGACCTGCGCTGGATGCGCGATCCAACCCGTGGAGGGCTGGCCACCCTCGCCAACGAACTAGCCCAGGCCGCCGCCGTCAGCGTCGAATTGGACGATGCCGCCATCCCAGTGGACCCCGCCGTTAGGGGCGCCTGCGAAATGCTTGGGATTGATCCGCTGTACGTAGCCAATGAGGGATGTTTCGTCGCCGTCGTACCAGCCGCGGCGGGCGAGGCAGCGGTGGCGGCGGTGCGGGCGGCCGGCGGTGAGCAGGCCGCTCTGATTGGGACTATCGGTGCTGAACCGGCCGGCACGGTCGCGGCGCGCAATCCGTTCGGCGGCGCGCGATTAGTTGACCGGCTGGTGGGCGACCCGCTGCCGCGAATCTGTTGATACTGGCAACGAACTGATTTCAAACGGGCGGTACGGATCGGATTGAAGGGATTGACGCGATTGGCGGGAATGAAGGGGATTGAAGGCGATTGAAGGCGATTGAAAGGAGAGAGCCGACATGTGTTTGGGCATTCCCGGCCAGGTAGTCGAGTTGGTCGACCCGGCTGAGCATTTAGCATCGGTCGAGGTCAGCGGTGTGCGGCGGACCATATCACTGCGCCTCTTGGCGGGTGAAAAGGTGTCCTTGGGCGACTGGGTGCTGGTCCACGTTGGCTTCGCCATGTCCCTGATTGACGCGGCCGAGGCCGCCGCTACCTTAGACCAAGTCAAGAAACTCGGCCAACCCTACGGTGAGGAAATGGACGCCTTCATGGAGACAGAGATCGGCTAAGGGCATGGAATACGTTGACGAGTTCCGCGACCCGGTAGCCGCCAAACGGCTGCTGAAAGCCATTGAGGCCCGCGCTGACCAGGTTGGACGCCCGCTGCGCTGGATGGAAGTCTGCGGCGGCCACACGCACACCATCTACCGCCACGGTTTGGAGCGGCTGCTGCCCGAATCGGTCGGGTTCGTCCATGGGCCGGGCTGTCCGGTCTGTGTCATCCCGATGGGCCGGGTGGACGATGCCGTCTACCTCGCCCAGCAACCAGGCGTCATCTTGACGACCTTTGGAGACATGATGCGGGTTCCAGGCACCGGCGGCTCGCTGCTCCAAGCCCAAGCCCGCGGGGCCGATGTGCGGTTCGTCTACTCACCCCTCGACGCGCTCAAGGTGGCACGGGACAACCCGGACCGCGAAGTGGTGTTCTTCGCGGTCGGTTTTGAGACCACGGCCCCATCGACCGCCGTCACCCTGGCCCGGGTGGCGGCGACTGGCGTCAAGAATTTCTCGGTCTTCTGCAACCATGTCACCATCGCCCCGCCGCTTAGGGCCCTCCTAGAGGGCGAAGACTTGGCTCTAGACGGGTTCATCGGCCCGGGCCATGTGGCGACTGTGGTCGGCGCGCGCCATTTCGACTTCATTCCAGACGAATACGGCCTGCCGGTGGTGGTGACGGGTTTCGAGCCGCTGGACATCTTGCAGGCGGTCGAGATGCTGCTAGAGCAATATGTGGACGGGCGCCGGATGGTTGAGAACCAATACGCCCGTGTGGTGCGGGCGGAAGGCAATCCCGCCGCCCTGGCATTGATGAGCGAAGTCTTCACGCTGCGGGACACCTTTGAGTGGCGCGGCCTGGGATTCATCGAACGTTCCGGTTACCGGCTGTCGGACGCCTTCGCCGACTTCGACGCTGAACGCCGTTTCGAGATGCCCGGCCTGCGGGTGGCTGATCCCCCCGCCTGCGAATGCGGCTCCGTCCTGAAAGGTCTCCTCAAGCCTTGGGAGTGCCGCGTCTTCGGCACCGGCTGCACACCAGAAAAACCAATCGGCACCTGCATGGTCTCACCCGAAGGCGCCTGCGCCGCCTACTACAACTTCGCCCGCCTCTAAGACCCGCCGACCTGGGGCGATGCCGTGGGGCGGGGTGACGGCATCGGCTAGCCGTGTTTGGAAGTGGCGGGCAGGCAAAAGCGCCGACTCCGCTGTGGGAGCCGGCGCTTTAACCGGGATTTAACCCTGCTTAGACGAGCTTGACGTTGGCAGCCTGCGGGCCTTTGGGCGAGTCCACCACATCGAACTCGACCTGTTGATCCTTTTCAAGGGTCCTGAAGCCATCAGACTGAATCGCTGAGTAATGCACGAACAAGTCGCGGCCGCCGCCATCAGGGGCGATGAAACCGTAACCTTTTTCAGGAGTGAAAAACTTCACTACTCCTGTAGCCATAAATGCTGTTCCTTCCGGGGACACGGGCTCAGCCGGATGCTGGACCCACCAATTACTGCTGATCCATGAGCCCAGCCAAGTCCCCGGAAAAGGCACTTGCTCGGTCTCGCGAAACTGCCGCAGGCACGATTCTGGCACGAATTAGCTCACTCGGTAAAGGGACTTGCCGAATCGTCGTCGTTTTGGGAAGCCAGGAAGCGCTCAAATTCAGCCGCTAGTTCGTCGCCGCTGGGCAGCGCCTGAGCGGGCAGTTCACCGCTGAAGACGGTCGGCAGGCGGTCCCATTCCTCTTCCATCTTCTTGATCGCCTCAGCCAGTTCGGGCTGCTCGCTGATCTGACGGTCAATCTGCTCGCGCTGGACATCGGCGCCCTTCTCCAAGCGGCTGAGGTCAAAGCTCAGACCAGTAGCGACGCCAACTTCCTTCATCAACTTGGTGGTCGCGATGGGCGAGGGCATTTGAGTCAAATAGTGCGGCACGTGGACCACGAAGGTCTGCGCCTCGCGGCCAACCTCGCGCAGCTTGAACTCGGTCAGAGCCATCGCGCTGCCGGGCATCTGCAGTTTCGCGTCTGACTTGCCCGCCACCTGTTTGATCAGTTCACCGGCGTTGCCGGGACCGGTCACCTTCCACTCGCGGGTGTGCGGCGCAGCCGAAGGCATGCCGTGCAAGCCCACCGCCAGACGCACATCGAAAGTCTCCACCACTTCGATGATCGCCTCGGCGAAAGCCTCCCAGCGCGAGTCCGGCTCCGGGCCGTACATGAGCAAGAAGGGCGACCCGTCGGCATCGTGCACCAGGTCAATCCCTAAGCGCGGCTGGTGATAGTCAGACCAGCCCTCGGCGCTGAACGTCATCGGCGGTCGGCGCGAACGGTAATCGATCAACGCGTCCGTGTTGAAGGTGACCAGACGTTCCGACTCGCTCTGGTTGACCAGATCGCCGATCGCCAGACCGGCGGCGATGCCCGAATCGACAAACCCGTCGAAGGCATAAAGCAAGACCGGCGCCTCGGACTGTTCCAGTTTGGCGGCCACCTCGTCATTAATCGTGTAAAGCTTCTCCATAGTTTCCCCCATATTCACCTTGCCATACGCCCTACACAACACAATCAACTTAGCTCCTATTCCCAGCCCGCGGCCACCGAAGGGAGTAAAATTGTTGGCTCCGTTTTCTTGGCTGAAGGGACTACGTCTTGCCCGCTGACACCTCGCCAATCGCTGGGGAGCAACGCTATCTAGATCGCCTTTACAAACGTCTCGACGCCCTTCGCGGCCAGGCTCGCCAACGGCTGAGCGAGGTCAAGGCCTCGCGGGCGGGCGGCTCACCCCAGAACCGTTCCGAACGCGACGCCTTCGCCACCCTCCACGCCGACCGCCTGGCCCAGCTCGAGTCCGTTGAAGACCGGCTCGTTTTCGGCGCTTTGACCATGGACGATGCCGAAGTCAGACACATCGGGCGGATCGGCCTGCAAGCCGAGGACCTGACTCCCCTCCTGACCGACTGGCGCGCCCCGGCAGCGGAGCCTTTCTACCAAGCCACACCCAACCATCGCTTGGGCGTGGCACGGCGCCGCCACATCACCACTAGCGGGCGGCGGGTCACCGCCGTCGAAGACGAGTTGCTCGACCTGGAGGCCGCCTTAGGCGTCAGCGATGATCAAGCGGTTGAACTGGCCGGTGAGGGAGCCCTCATGGCAGCGCTGGCGGCTGGACGGACCGGCCGCATGAACGACATCGTCGCCACCATCCAAGCGGAGCAGGACCGGATCATCCGTTCCGACTTGGCGGGCGCCTTGGTGGTCCAAGGCGGACCCGGCACCGGCAAGACTGCCGTCGCCCTGCATCGCGCCGCTTACCTGCTTTACACCCACCGCGACCGCCTGGAGAACTCCGGCGTCTTGATCCTGGGTCCGACCAAGATCTTCTTGCGTTACATTGACCGCGTCCTGCCCTCATTGGGCGAAACGGGCGTGGTCGCCACCACGATGGCCGAATTAATCCCCGGCTTCAGCGCCGGAGCCGCTGACCGGCCGGAGGTGGCTGAGATCAAGGGGCGCGTCGAGATGGCCTCGGTGATCGCCCGCGCCGTCAAGGAACGTCAACGCCTCCCCCGCCGTGACCTGGCCCTGCCGGTGCTGGGACGCGATTTGGTGCTCAAACGATCTGATGTGGCTGAGGCCCGGCGTCTGGCCCGCGCCTCGACCAAGCCCTACAACCAAGCCCGCCAAGTCTTCGTGCGGGAACTGTTATCCCGCCTGGCCAGGCAGTTCGCCGAACAGTCCGGCACCGACTTGAGGACGGCCGACTTGGCCGAGGTCTCTGAGGACCTGCGGGCCGCCCGCGACGTGAGAACCGCCATCAACCTCTGCTGGATGCCGATGACGCCAACCCGCCTGGTCAGCGACTTATTCGCCAAGCCCTATCTCTTGGAGTACTGCGCGCCGCGCTTGTCCGCCACTGAGCGGTCCGCCTTGGTCCGCCCGGCTGGCTCTGATTGGACCGTTTCCGACGTCCCGCTGATAGACGAAGCGGCCGAGCTTTTAGGCCAGGACGATGCCGCCGCTGGGGCTGAAGCCCGACACGCCGCTTTGCGCCAACGCCAGGATGTCGAATACGCCGGCCTGGTGTTAGCCCAACAGGGCGGCGCCGGACTAGTTTCGGCCGAACAACTGGCTGATCGCTTCGCCGCCGCCGGCCCGGCTTTGAGCTTGGCGGAGCGGGCCAGCGCCGACCGCTCTTGGACTTACGGACATATCGTCGTGGACGAAGCCCAAGAGTTGACGCCGATGGATTGGCGTTCGCTGTTGCGTCGTTGCCCTAGCCGGTCCTTGACGGTGGTAGGCGATTCAGGCCAGACTCGGGCACCCGGCGCCTCGGGCTCCTGGGAGGCGTCGCTCTCGCCGGTGTTGGGGGCGGACGCATGGACATTGGAAGAGTTGACGGTCAACTACCGCACCCCGGCAGCGGTTGTCGACGCCGCTCAGCGGCTGGCCCGCGCTGCCGGGCTACCGGTCGGCCACGATGTGGCCGCCCGCAACGTGCCAAATTCATTGATGGATTGCCCCGTGGCCGATCCAGTGGCAGAAGCCGTCGCCTTAGCCCGCAGCCGTCTGCCCCGTGGTGATGTGGGGCGGATCGCCGTGATCGCGGCCGGGTCGGACCTGGCGGCGGTCCGGGCCAGCGCTGTGGGCTCAGACCTGGCGGAGAAGATGGCGGGCGCGGGTGAGAGCCCGCTTGATTTCCCGCTCTCGGTGCTAAGCGCCCCAGAAGTCAAAGGTCTGGAATTCGATGAGGTGATTATCGTCAATCCGGCGGCGATCGCCGCCTGGGCGGGCACCGAAACGGAATTCGACCGCCGTACTGGCGCGGCCGATCTGTATGTGGCGATGACCCGGCCGACCCGCCGTCTTTGGCTCCTGCGTCCAACTGACCAACCGTGGGACTGGGCGCTAGCGGCGGCGACGGCATCGGCCGCCGCTACTATTTGACGGTGCCTAAGATCCTTCTCCTTGAGAATGTCCATCCTGTGGCGGCGGGCCTGCTGGAGCGGGCCGGAATCGAAGTCGAGACGCGACCCCACGCACTCGAAGAAGCCGAACTGATCGCGGCCTTGGACGGCGTGGACCTGCTAGGCATCCGCTCGAAGACTCAAGTCACGCGCAAAGTGCTGGCGGCCCGGCCGGGCTTGGCGGCAGTCGGGGCGTTTTGTATCGGCACCAACCAGATCGCCGAACGGGCGGCAACGCGGGCCGGGATCGCCGTCTTCAACGCGCCGTACTCCAACACTCGCTCCGTAGTGGAGCTAGCGGTAGCTGAGATAATCGCTCTGACCAGGCGTTTAACTGAAAGGGACCGGTCGTTGCACGGGGGTGTCTGGCGGAAATCAGCCTCCGGCTCACACGAGGTGCGCGGACGCACCTTGGGGATTGTGGGCTATGGGAACATCGGTTCACAGCTATCGGTGCTGGCCGAATCACTCGGCATGACCGTGGTGTTCTACGACATCGCGGAAAAACTGGCCCTGGGCAACGCCCGGCGGCTCGACTCGCTTGACGAGTTGTTGCAGATATCCGACGTAGTCACCCTGCACGTCGATGGGCGCGCCGCAAACGAGGCGATGATCGGCCCAGACGAATTCGCCGCCATGCGTGAAGGAGCCATCTTCATCAACCTCTCGCGCGGGCATGTTGTCGAATTGGGCGCGTTGAAGGGAGCGATTGAATCGGGGCATCTAGCGGGCGCGGCGGTCGATGTCTTCCCGTCCGAGCCGAACGCCGCTGGCGATCCCTTCACTTCAGAACTGCGCGGTTTGCCGAATGTCATCCTGACGCCGCATGTAGGCGGGTCAACGGAGGAGGCACAGGAGAACATCGGCCGCTTCGTGGCTGGCAAACTGCGCGATTACTGGCACACCGGATCGTCGTCGCTGTCCATCAACCTGCCATCTTTGACGCTGGAAGCAAGTTCTTCCGCCACCCATCGAGTGGCCCATATCCATCGGAACACCCCTGGCGTGCTGGCCTCGATTAACGGCGCGCTGGCCACGCGCGGCGTCAACATTGTGGGCCAGGCCTTGGGCACCCGCGACGAGATCGGCTACGCCATCACTGACCTCGGCGCGCCCTCCGACCCGGAATCGCTCGACTACCTGGCCTCGCTGGACGAAACAATCCGCCTCCGCGTGCTCTACTAACAGCAGATGGCGGGAGCGGCCAGATCTCGCGAATGGCGCTCCGCTGCGTGCGGAACGCCAGGGCGGCGCTCGCCCACGTCATTCGTGCGGTGGCAGGATCTCGTCGAAGCGGTGTGGTGTACTGGAGGGCGTGAAAACCATGGTGGCGGTCGGTCAGTTGGCTCCGGGACCGGAGGCCGAAGCTAATTGGTCTGTGGCGCTTCGATTGATTGAGCGCGCGGCGGCCAGCAGCGCCAAGCTGCTGGTGCTGCCAGAGCAAACAATGCTGAATCAACAGCCGGGAGATCCGGCCGCCTTCGCTCGGCTGGCGGATCAAACTTGGGCCTGGTGGCCAGAGGCGTTGGCCAAAGCCGCGCGACGATTCTCCATCGCCTTAGTAGCCGGGGGGTTCGCTAGTTCGGAAGATGAAGACCCGCGTCCATCGAACGTTCTGGTAGCCGTCAACGCGGTTGGCCAGGTAGTCGCAATCCAGCCGAAAACTCGGCTCTACGACGCTTTTTCTTATCGTGAATCGGAGATGGTGCGGCCTGGCCCACCAGACGCGGGAGCGCCGGTTGAATTGGCCGGTCTCAGACTGGGGCTGATCAACTGCTACGAATTGCGATTCCCAGAACGGGCCCGTGCACTCGTGGCGGCCGGAGCGGAAGTGCTGACGCTGAGCGCCGCCTGGGTACGCGGCCCCCTCAAAGAAGACCACTGGCTGACCCTAGCGCGGGCCCGTGCGATTGAGAACTGCGCCTATCTGTTGGCAGCGGGAACTCGCGCCAAGGACACGATTGGCCGTTCGATGATCATTGACCCTGGCGGTGTCATCCGGGCTGGCCTAGCGGACGAGCCAGAGGGTATAGCCCTAGCCGAAATCGATAGCGAGCTGGTCGCCGCTACACGCGCCCGAACCGCCTCGCTCCCCTGAACTAGCTGCAACCAGAAGTCGAGCCGCAGCCCTCGCAGACGTGGCAGGACCCGGAGGGCCGCATCTTAGTGCCGCAGGTCATGCAGATCGGCGCGTCGGCGGCGCGGCCCTGCATCACTTCGATCAGGTCAGCCGGTGAGTGGACCTGGTTACCGACGGCTTTAGACGTCTTCATGGCCCGGCGTTCGGGCTCAATCGCCACGTCCTGGCTGACCGCCTCGGGGCCGACTTCCTCGAATTGATCGTAGGAACCGGTTTCAAGCTGACGCTCCCGTTCCGCCGCTGTGTAGATGCCGAGGGCGGAACGCGCCTCGAAGGGCAAGTGG
>JAIRNM010000336.1 GCA_031258055.1 Bifidobacteriaceae bacterium | reverse complement strand
AGTTGCCTGTAGGGGTTGTCCGAAATGACGACGAAGCCGTAACGATCCGCCAACTCAAGCAATTCGGCGCGGCGTTCAGCGGTCAGTGTCACCCCGGACGGATTCTGGAAATCCGGTATCAGGTAGACCAGCTTGGGGCGCAACCCGCCGCGCAACTGGTCGCGGAAAGCGTTCACGTCAAACCCTCCGGCGTCCACCGGCACGGCCGCGACTTGGGCTCCATAATGCCGGAATAATCCCAGCGCGAGCGGATAGGTTGGATCTTCGGTCACGATCAGGTCACCGGGGTCGATCAGTGACTCGAGGACTAGTGCCACCGAATGCAGGGCGCCGTTTGTGACCAACACCTGAGCCGGGTCGGCGCCTTGCTCAGCCGCGATCCAGGCGCGCAATTCGTCGGTGCCTTCGCTGTGGTGGTAGGGCAAGGCGGTGAAACCGGCGTCCGGCCGGTCGAGCACAGACTTGAACGCCTCGCCCAGGGCGGCCGCGGGCAGAATTCCCGCCCAGGGCACGCCGCCGGTCAGTGCTATCGCGCCGGGCACGGGTGGCCCGCGCCAGGGCGGGGCGGTAGCGGCGGCCGCACGGGTGGACAGAGTGGGTGGGGGAGCCTGCGGCATGGAATTTCCTTTCGGTTCGCCGACAGCGGCCCGTGTCGCCGTGCGGCGAAGCCGTGCGCGCTGGTTTGGGCGAAGGCACTGGGGTGACTGCAAACACTGCCAGGCGCGCGGCTCGGCGGTCAATAAACGTAAAGACGTTTGTAAAGAAGCTGGCTCCGCAGGGCTTGGCGCGCCAAGACAAGCGGCCGTGCGGTCAGCGCACCACTCCCGGCGATGCCGACGACTCGGCCCGGCTCGCCGGGGTCCAGCGCCTCCGCGGTTCCAGTATCAGGCGTAGAACCGGTCGAATCACTAACGCCAGAACCACCGCCGTTGAGCTACGGCGTGGTTCGGTACCGGGCGCCAGCCCAGGCCGTTAGCCTGAAGGTATGGGCGATACGAGACTGAGAGTTGACTTACTGACGCGGGAATACCCGCCCCATGTCTACGGTGGTGCCGGGGTGCATGTGGCTGAACTGGCCAAGGTTTTGCGTGACCTAGTGGATGTCAGGGTCCTGGCTTTCGATGGGCCGCGCCCAGAGGAATGGGTGACGGGTTATGACTCCCCACCGGCCGGGCTCTACCCGAATCCGGCTTTGGCGACCTTCGATGTGGACTTGAAGATGGCCGGTGGAACGGCCACTGCGGACCTGATTCATTCGCACACCTGGTATGCGAACCTGGGTGGGCATTTGGGCTCATTGCTGTACGGCGTGCCGCATATTTTGTCCGCCCATTCGCTTGAACCGCTCCGGCCCTGGAAAGCCGAGCAACTGGGCGGCGGCTACGCCTTGTCTTCCTGGGCGGAGCGGACCGCCTATGAACACGCGGCCACGGTCATCGCTGTCAGCGCCGGGATGCGCCGAGACATTCTGAGGGCTTATCCATTCGTCGACCCGGACAAGGTCGAAGTCGTCCACAACGGGATTGACCTGGACAAATGGCATCCCCTCAAGGACGGGGCGGCGGCTGACACAGTGAGGGAACACGGTATTGACCCAGAGCAGCCAACCGTTGTGTTCGTCGGGCGGATCACGCGCCAAAAGGGCCTGCCCTATTTCCTCCGGGCCCTCCGCCAGATCGACCCGGACACCCAGATCGTGTTAGCGGCCGGTGCTCCCGACACGCCAGAAATCGCCGCCGAGGTCCGGGGCTTGGTCGAACAACTCAAAAGCGAACGCCAAGGTGTGATCCTAATAGAACAAATGTTGCCGCAACCGAAGCTGGACGCGATCTTGTCCTTCGCTTCGCTTTTCGTTTGTCCGTCGATCTACGAACCGCTCGGCATAGTCAACCTGGAGGCGATGGCCTGCGGGCTGCCGGTTGTAGCGACCGCCACCGGCGGCATACCCGAGGTGGTCGAAGACGGCGTGACCGGTTGGCTGGTGCCGATCAAGCAGCGCGACGATGGGACCGGCACGCCCTTAGACCCGGCCCGTTTCATCCAGGACATGGCCGACACGCTGAATGAAGCCCTTTCGAACCCGGAGCGTTTGAAGGCCTTTGGTGAGGCGTCGCGGCGGCGGGTGGAGGAGCACTTCTCGTGGCGCGGCATCGGCCAAAGAACTGTCGAGGTCTACCGGAAGGTGCTGGGGCGGTGACGGCGGAGGTCCTGAGGCTTGAGGACGTGAGCCTCAGGCGCGGGCCGAAGACCATCCTCAGCGGCGTTGACTGGTCGGTTCGGGAAGGCCAACACTGGGTCATGCTGGGACCTAACGGCGCTGGTAAGACGACCGTTTTAGAGATAGTCGCGACCCGCCTGTTTCCTTCCAGCGGGCGCGCTTGGGTGCTCGGCAACCAGTTGGGGCGGGTTGATGTTTTCGAGTTGCGGCCCCGGGTCGGGTTCGCCTCGGCCGCTTTGGCTGGGCGCATACCGGCGGCGGAGCGGGTGGCCGATGCCGTCGTCACAGGTGCTTACGGCGTCACCGGCCGTTGGCGCGAGACCTACGAAGCGGCTGATGAGGCCCGGGCTCGTGACCTGATGGCGGCGTTTGACGTGCTGGGTTTGGCGGATCGGACGTTCGGTACGCTGTCGGAGGGCGAACGCAAGCGGGCCCAAATCGCTCGGGCTTTGATGGCGGACCCGGAAATCCTGCTGTTGGACGAACCATCGGCTGGCCTGGACCTGGGCGGCCGGGAGGAACTGGTGGCGGCCTTGGCCGAACTGGCGTCTGATCCCCGTTCACCGGTGATGGTGCTGGTCACCCACCATCTGGAGGAGATCCCGCCCGGGTTTACCCATGCGGCGCTGATGGCGGACGGGCGGCTGGAGGCGGTGGGACCGATAGCGGAGACACTGACCGATGAGAACCTGAGCGCTACCTTCGGCTTGCCGCTGCGGGTTACTGCCAGCGGTGACCGCTGGGGTGCGGTGGCGGCTTGAGCGGCGGAAGCGGTCGGCATCGGGAGGCCTAGGCGGTCGGCATCGGGCTAGGTGATGGCGCTGGCGGGGCGGTAACCTTTTGTCTCAAAGTGGTGTTGCACTAGATCACTGGGTGACCGCAACTTTGACAGATGAGCTAAGTGTTGGCTTCGTGGGGCGTCTAGGAAAGGTGGAGTGATGGAGGAATGGCTGTGGCTGTGGTGGCTGATCGGCGCCTTGGGCCTTGGTGTGGTCGAGATGATGACCGTCGATTTCACCTTCCTGATGTTGTCAGTCGGTGCCCTGGCGGCCACGGCCGCTGCCTGGCTGGGGGCACCTTGGTGGGTCACCATCATCGTCTTCGCCTTGGTCTCAATCGTGATGCTGGCGACAGTGCGGCCGCTGCTGTTGCGTTTCTTGAAAGTCAAAGCCGAAGGGGGGCCGGTCAGCGGCGCCGCCGCTTTGGTCGGTAAACCGGCTGAGGCGGTCACGGCGATCGACGAACACGGCGGCCGAGTGAAAATCGGCGGTGATGTCTGGACCGCGCGGGTTGAGGATGAGTCGGTGGTGCCGGTCGGCGCCGAGTTGATTGTCAAAGCCATTGATGGCGCCACCGCGGTGGTCGCCCCGGCCAATGAGGAGAACTGAGATGGATACAAACGACATCAGTTTTGGCGACATCGCCTTGATCGTATTCGCGGTCATCGTCGTCATTTTCGTGGTGGTGGTACTGAAGAAAGCGATCCGGATCGTGCCGCAGACCCAAGCCTGGCTGGTCGAACGGTTGGGGCGTTATCAACGCACGATGGACGCCGGCCTGCGCTTGCTAGTGCCCTTCGTAG
>JAIRNM010000297.1 GCA_031258055.1 Bifidobacteriaceae bacterium | reverse complement strand
CGGCACGGGACAACGGGAAATACCCGCGCACCCAGGCGGCCGGTCCGGGCCGTCCGCCGACCGCCAACTCTGGGCATTCCAGATGAATCCGCCGCAGCCGCGGCGTCACCAGTTCCGCGCCCCGGACGGTGGCGGTGACCGGTCCGGTTCGGCGCCTCAGTGGCAGTGGCTGGCTATTGGCGGCTCTCACCCGTCAATTAAACGCGATCCGTGGCCCCGTCTTTCTGCGGCCGATGCCGTCGCTACCGCCCAACCGGTCAACCAGGCGTCTCAGGTGCCTGGGCCGTGCTGACGGTAGCAACCAACGATCTCATCGGGGGCGATCGGGGGGAGGTCGCAAACGGGATCATCTGGGCCGGTATGGCGGTCGTAAACCTTAATGCCAGTCAGCGTCACATCGCCCGTGTTGGTCACGGTGTAGGTGAACCAGATGTTGGCGTCAGCCGGGACGGCGCTCGCGTCGTCCAACTCCACGGCCTCGCCATCGGTTCCGGCCTGGATGATGTCTTCGTAGCTGTCCGCTTCGGCGGGCACATTGGTCCAGGCGCGCAGATCGACGGAAATGTCGGGGTCACAGACCCGTGGCGGGCCGATGGCGAACGTCTGGGAGAACTGGCTGGACAACGGCTGCGCCGTCCCGTTGGATCCCTGCGTCTGGAGGCGGATGTAGCCAGCTGCCGGCTGGAGCCGGTCCAGCGTCAGGGTGGTTGCACCGGTCAAGTTGTCGAAGCTGCCCAGATAGACCTCGGCCGTGATGTCTTCGGTCCAGTAGACGTCGACCGTCAAAGGCGTAGCCGGTGGGTTGGAAGGGCCGGAGCGGGGAGAGACCGTCACTTCGAGCGAGCATCCGTTGTTGGTGGCGTTGGTCGGATACCAGGTATTGATTTTGCCGTTGGAGAGGGAGTTGTAGTTGATGAGCATCGCGTGGTCGTAAGTGGTGTAAGCAGTTTCCTCGTTGATAGTTGTGCTCATTGAGGAAGTGTTGGTGCCGAAGGTATTGCGCCGCACGGTCACCGCGCCGGTTTCGATCAACACGATTGTGTCTCTATAACCGTCGAACCGGTTGTCCTCGATAAAAAGCCCTGAAGCGCTCGTTCCGGTGGTCGCGTTCGAGTGCCAGTAGATCGCATGACCCTGGGCAGCAGGTTTGGCGGAGTTGTCGAAAGTGTTTCCGCGGATGTAGCTAGTTCCTAGCAAGGCTTTGTTCTGAGGCATCTGGATAACCGCTTCGGTAATGGCTGTGCCGGTGCGGATATCAGTGAAGACGTTGTTCTTGATATCCCAGTCGGAAGACTGGTCGGACACGAAATACGCGTCGATTGGTTGAGCGCCACCGGACTTCCAAATGTTCTTGAACTCGCATCGCTCCACCGTCAAACCTCGCACTATGGCGTTAACCAGGTTGATGCCGTGCGCTTGACAACCGCGGCCGTCTGTCGCGTTGCAAGGCGCGCCGGATACGGTGGCCTGGTCAAATACCACGCGTCGAATGGTCAGGTTGTTCACAGGGTTGGAATTATCGGCGGAGCTGCCGCCCACCATTATTCCGCCTGTGCTCGGGGACCCTCCCTCGTAATACTGACGCCCCATTTTGTAGTTGCTGATCGTTACATCGTCCGCGCCGTGGGCCACAACGATCTGACGCCCGGTGTGCCAATTCTCGCTCTGGATGGAGCTGCCGCCCTCAAGCGAGGAACGGTCGGCTTTCGATGAGAACACAATCACAGACCCGTAGCTGAACCAGTCGGTGAAATTCAGCAAGTGAACGTCAGGTGCGTAGACGTGTAAGGCGGCCGAGTGCTCTAAGCCCCACGGCCCCGCGCCGCCGCCGTCAGGCGGGATCAGGTGCAGCCGGTTGTCCAGGTCGACCGTCATTGGGCGTTGGATCTCGTAGACCGCTCCGTCACTGTCCCAGCCGCTGACCGCGGCCGTGTTCGCTAACGCATTTCTCGCGCTTGGGTAGGTGATGTAGGCGCGGCCCAGGCTTTTGGCCACTGCGATGAACACTTCGGTGTTGGCGTCCACGTTGTTGCCGTCGCGGATCGCTTGGGCCAGCGTGCATTCGTTGGTGGTCGCTGATCCGCCAGGGCCGGGTAGACAGGCGCCAGGGTTCGCGGCGAGATCGGCGACCGAGTTGACGGTCAAAGTCACTGTCCCGGCCGCCGAGGCGATCGGCATAACTCCAGCGCCGAGCGCGCCCAGGGCAAGGGCGACGGACAAAGCCAGTATGCCAAGACAGCGTCTGGGGCTTAGGCTCACTATTCGGTTCACATTTGCCTAAACACAAAGTCCCGCCGTCATATTCCAGCGCTGGGTGTGCCTGGCCTATCGCGTCAGAGGCACCGTTTAGGCTTGAGGGCGCTATGGAACACCTGCAGCCCGCACTACTTGACCTGACTCGATTGCCTTCGCTCGCTCCTACCAACTGGCCGGAGGCTGACCCAATGGCGCCGTTCCCGGATCCTGCCGTGCCCGCCCGTGCCGGGGCGGACGGGGAGATGGTCGGCATCGGCGGCGCAGCAGCGGAAGCTGGCTCGGACGCGGCGTCTGAACTCCTGGCGGACCTCAATGCCGAACAAAAGGCCGCCGTCACCCACTTTGGGACGCCGTTGCTGATCGTGGCGGGGGCTGGGTCGGGCAAGACAAGGGTGTTGACCAGGCGGATCGCTTATCTTCTGGCGACGGGCCGGGCGCGGCCGGGCGAAATCTTGGCCATCACTTTCACCAACAAGGCCGCCGCCGAGATGAAAGAGCGGGTCGAGCGGTTAGTTGGGCGTTCAACCCGCTACATGTGGGTGTCAACTTTCCATTCCGCCTGCGTCCGTATCCTCAGGCGTGAAGCCGCTCACCTGGGACTGAAGAGCTCTTTCTCGATCTATGATGCTCAAGACTCGCTGCGTCTGATGACCATGGTTTGTTCGGAACTCAGTTTGGATTCGAAGAAGTTCCCGCCCAAACAGTTGGCGCACCGAGTTTCTAACCTCAAGAACGAGCTCGTCGATTTTGAGACCTACGCCTCCCGTGCGGCCCGGCTGAATTCGATAGAGGACGCCACCGCCAGGGCCTATAGCCTCTACCAGCAACGCCTGAGGGCGGCGCAGGCCCTGGACTTTGACGACCTCATCATGCAGACAGTCAATCTGCTGCAAGCCTTCCCCGACCTGGCGGACCAATACCACCGACGCTTCCGGCACATCCTGGTAGACGAATACCAAGACACCAATGAAGCGCAATATGTGCTCATCAGAGAGTTAGCCGGCATCAAAGCCGACGCTCGCGGCGGGCGCGGCTACGAACCGGCGGAACTGACCGTGGTGGGGGACTCAGACCAGTCGATCTACGCTTTTCGGGGCGCTACGATCCGC
>JAIRNM010000282.1 GCA_031258055.1 Bifidobacteriaceae bacterium | reverse complement strand
AACACCAAAGGCGGGGACGTGCTCGACGTGTTGCTGTGCCAACTCGGAGTGCTCGACCGCACGCCCAGGACCGGCATCGCCCGGCGCCTGACCCGGCCGCGCCACAGCCCGCGCGACCTCGCCAAGATCCACGGCGTGCCCGAGCCGTTCACCAGCACCGTGAGCGCGTACCTCGACGCCTACGCCCGGCGGCTGTCCGACAACTACTCCACGCTGCGGCACAAAGCCATATCGCTGGGCCACTTCTTCCGGTACATCGCCCAGGAGTTCCCCGACACGGCGTCGTGCGCGCAAATCACCGCCGCGCAAGCACGCGGTTTCATCCCCCACGCGGTCGGGTTGGCCCGCGCCGTGCAACGGTCCTCGCAGTCGAAGGGCACAGCCGACCGGACGACCGCCTATTCGTGGGCCAGCGAGGTCAAGACGTTCTTCTCCGATTTGTCCTCCTGGGCGGCCGAGCCGGGGTCCCCGCTCGCCGGGCAGGCACCCGCGACAGTGGTGCTGACACGCCACGAACTGCTCGACGCCGGCCTCAAGAACGCCCGCAAACGGCAACGCGCGCGCATGACCTCCACTGTGCTCGACCTGCAACGCGAACTGCCAAGCATCAGGGCCTTCGCGCTGCGCCGCTGGCACGACGCCGAGCGGTCGCTCGCAACCGACCCCGCCAGCAAACAATCCGCCACAGCGGAACGTCTGGCGTTCTGGGACTGGGCGCTGATCGAACTCCTTGTCACCTCGGGGCTCAGGATCGAGGAAGCCTGCGAGTTGACGACCTTCGACGTGTTGAAACGCTCCCTGCCCGACGGGCAGGTCTACTTCATGCTGCACGTCAAACCCAGCAAATTCGGCACCGCCCGCGTCATCCCGGTCGGCGACCAGCTCGGCCGGGTCATCGCCGAAATCATCCGCCACGTCAAGAGCTTCTACGGGACCACGCAGGTCCCGCCCGTCGACCGGCGCGACGAACACGAGAAACGGCCCCTCCCCACGGCGCCATATCTGCTGCAGGCCATGCGCCACCCCATAGCGTTGAACACCAACACCATCCGCGGTCGTCTGCGCTGGGTGTCCGAGCAGGCCCAAGCCCGCCACGCCGACGGGACGCCCCTGGTCCTGACCCCGCATGACTGCCGCCGAGTGTTCGCGTCGGAACACCTCAACGCCCACACACCGGTCCACATCATCCAGGCGCTGCTCGGCCACGCGACGATCAACACCGTCATGATCTACGCCAAGCTCTACCCAGACCACCTGGTCGAGGGCTACCGCAAAGCGATGCGGGGACTCTACCTCGACGTCTACGGCGCCGAAGCGTTCAAAGCCCCCACCAGCGGCGAGTGGGAGACGTTCAACCGGGACTTTTCGCTGCGCGACATGGGCACCCACCTGTGCGTACTGCCAACAGGCGAGCATTGCCCCAAAGGGATGGTTTGCCTGGGCTGCGACCAAAGCCAGCCAAAGAAGAGCGCCTTGGGGGCGTTCCAACGGATGCTCCGCAGCCACAGCCAGGCTCTGGGACGCGCCCGCCGAGCCGGAGAGCCAGCCGGGCAGATCGCCACCAGGGAACTTGAAGTCCAACGCATCGAGTCCGCGATCAGCCGAGCCCAAGAACTTGCGACAGACGCGGCCCAAGCACTCGAAGCCGTCGCGCTGGGAGCCCCCGTTGACTCGTCCACCCGAACCATGAGAGACTAGAAACCGCAGGTCAAGCCAAGAAACTCGGGATAAGGTGTCCCAGACGTAGGCGGGCTTGACGTTTACGATCTTGCTCCACACGACCTCGCCGGGTTTGGGCGGCTCCCGGAAGCCGAGCTTGCGCCACGAGTTCGGATCAGAAGGGTTGGCCGACGCGAGCCGGGCCGTCACGGGCGCTTGGATCATGTAGCCGCGCTGCCCGCGCTCCACCGACCGGCCCAACGCCTCCCACTGCTTGAACCCAGCCACATAGCACGGCCACGGCTCGGTGATGGAACCTGCGGCATACCGCTCGGTGTGCTGCGCGTAGATCAACAAGGTGTTGGCGAACGACCGCGACCGGAACCGGGCGGCGAACGTCATCGCACGAACCCAGTCCTCGCCCGTCACCAGGCCCTCTACAGCGGCAGTCAGCCGCTGATGCAGCGCCTCCAGCTTCGCCTCGCGCTGATTGCGCCAACCAGGGTTCGACACCATGAGACCTCCTCGGGAATGTGCGAACACCTAGTAGGTGCGCAGACGTTCCCGAAGAGCCGGTACCGTTAAGATGCTGGTCGTGACTGACGATTACGTTGGCAAGGCGAACCTCCAGCACCTGGGTCCGGACTGGAGACACCTTCAGTGGTGCCCCTACTGTGGGGTGACCCTGACTGCGGAGAACAGCAGTCAGGATCATGTCCCATCCAAGGTGTTCTTGGACAAGCCGTATCCTGAACACCTGCCAACCATTTGTTGCTGCCGTGATTGCAACAACAGCTTCGCCCAGGCCGAGCAGTACCTCTCATGCTTCCTGGATTGCGTGCTGCATGGTTCTACCAGTCCAGAAGCCGGGCTCCGACCATCAACTGTCGGAGCTTTTCGGGAGGTTCCCGCTCTCAAGGACGCTATCGAAGACGCCCGCAGGGACGACGGGTGGATGCTTGATGCCGACCATGCCCACGTCGTTGCTGTGAAGCTCGCAAGGGGGCATGTCTCATGGTGGCTCAATGAGCCGCGACTGGAGGACCCAACAGGGGTCAGTCTTCAAGCCCTCGCCTCTCTTGATGAGAGCACACGTGACGCCTTCGAGAACGTCCCGCAGAACTTTGACTTGCTGCCGGAAGTCGGCACCAGAGCCCTGCACGACATCTTCTCCATACATGGTGATCCTGAAGAACCTGCCCTGGCCCCTGGCGGCTGGCGCGAGGTCCAAGAGGGGCGCTATCGGTTCTTCGCCTTCCAGAACAATGCTGTCGTTCTGGTGAGGTTTGTGATTGCAGAAGCCCTCGCTGGAGAGGTCTATTGGGACACCACTTGGTGAGACCCTACGACCTCCTCATGCCCACCTAGTCGCCGATGGGCTCAATGACCTTCGTAGTGATGAGAGCGTCCAGGTGGGCGTGGAGTTCGTGGGGCAGGTTACCGCCCTTGACCAGGACGCCGAGTTCCATGTTGTTCTCCATGGCGGCGGCGGTCAGGTTGGCGCTGGTGATGAAGGCGATCTCGCCGTCGGCCACAGCACACTTGGCGTGGACGACACCGGGATACCTACCCGAGGCCTGTTTGTCCACGTCGGACCAGGCGAAGAGTCTGGCGGACGGTACGGCCTTCTGCATGGCGGCGGCGGAGTCATGATCGACCTTGCCGCCGTGACGGGACGACGATTCCAAGAGCACGTCGATCTGAACGCCGCGCCCGGTGGCGTTGCTGAGTGCTTGCCCGATGGACGCGACTTGGTAGGCGACGAAGCTGACCAGGAAGAGCCGGTTCTTGGCGGCGTCAATCACTTGGATGAGCACTTGCTCGGTGTGGCGGATCGGCACCTGGCCCGTGAATGGCCCGGTCCAGGCCAGCTCTACGGAACCCCTGTTCTCTTGCTCGACCGCCGTCGCAGAAGCACCGCGAAGTGCCGTCGCGACATCGCGCGGGGACATGGCATCGGTTCCCTGCCAGGCCTCATCAAGGCGAGCGATCATCTCTTTGTTTGCGTTGGGGCCGAACGCGGGCTTGGCCAGGCCGAATTGTTCGACCGAGCCGAGGATCTCAATCTTGGAGGCAACGACCCGAACCCGGTCGGGGTGCAGTTCAAGGCCTAGCTCGGCGATGACGGTGAGGAGTTCATCCACATCAGGCTCCTTGCCCGTCGAAGAATGCGGCGTCGTTGTCCTTCAGGGTCTTCACGATGAGCGCTCGATCCAGGTATCGGTTGCCGCGTTCGCAGGAGGTCTCCGAGACGAAGGTGCAGGAGTGGCAGGCCGCCGAGTGCAGTGACCGGTCCTTGCCCGGATCATGGTCGGAGCACAGTGGGTCGGACGAGCAGACTGAGGCGCGTTCCAGCGCTTGGTCGAGGAGACGACCCAGGAAGTCGGGCTTCCCGAGTTCGACGAGACCGCCCAGGGTGCCGTCGGAGTCAGCAGCCGCCGTGTAGAGCAAGATGCCCGCCATCGGGTTGTCCTTGTCGGAACTGGCGTAGATGCGTTCGCGGATGCTGGCGGCGTTGTAGCCGCATTCAAGGGCGAGTTCCCGGATCAGGAGGTGCGCCAGGGTGTGCAGCATGGCGTATCGGGCGGGCGGGAAGCCGACATCCGGCTTGAGGTGCCGGGCGTTCCTCCAGCCTTGATGGCCGGAGAACAGTAGCTTATCTCGCTCACCGACAGCCTCGCTCTTCTCCCAGGCATGGACGACGGATTCCTTTAGTTCGATGAAGATGCCTTCTCCGTGGACTTCGCTGGCGGGCACCCATTCGACTGTGCCGCGTGTCAGGTCGGCCATGGGCGGGCGCTCGTCGGGGTCGGAACTCTCCTCGGGGGCTTCGACTCGGGTGTAGCCGATGAGCGCGTTCACTTCCCGCAACCGTTCCAGCAGGAGGGTTCGCTTGACGTACCGCTCGTAGCCCTCGGGCGGGTCGGTGACCGTGCTCATGAAATGCGGCCAGTCCTTGGGCGGGTTGGCCGAGGTCAGGACTTCCCACTCCGGCTGCTTGATGTCACCCTCGGAGGCGACCTCTGCGGCCCCGCCGGACTTGCGAATCTGGATGGCCTGCCAGATGGTCGGAATGTCCCACTTGTCGATGCCAGGCAGGGCGCTCGTCTTGACGAGCGTCTTGACGATGCCGCGCAGTTCAGCCTCGTCGTCCACGTCGATGAAATGCTGCCAACCGTCGAGTACGAGTTGGCTGAGCTGGTTCTTTTCCAGCGGGATGGCCAGAACTGAGAGGGTAATGGGGAACCAGCTATTGGTTGCCCCGAGCAGGATGGTGCGTGGGTCTTGGGCACACTCCTCGTATGAGTCCAGGTGTGGGTGTCGGCCTCGGCAGCCTGGCAGATTGTCCTTGGAGTCCTTGCCGAAGGCGTGGACGAGAGACCGTGCGGCGTCGCAGGTGTCGCACTTGACCCACAGGTTCTCGGTCTGTAGCGAGGCCCCTCGCTCGAAGAATCGGAGCGTGCCTCGGCAATCGGACAAGCCACTGTGGACGAACCAGTGCCAGGGAAAGTCGTCAAGGTGGCCATTGCGGCAGGCCAGAAGGAAGCGGGCGGGCACGGCGTCGGCGTGCTTTCCCTTCGGACAGTTGGAGTGCAGGAAGTGGGTGCGTTCCGGTCGGTACAGGTTCGGTTTGATCTCGAACAGGCCGGAGTCGTACTCGGCGAGCAGGCCGCACTTGACGCAGCGGAGCCACCGGGGGAATGGTCTGACGGGCACCCCCACCCGGCCTTCGGCAGAGAGCGGGTCGACGCGATCCTCAAGCAGGAACGGGGGGATTCTCAGCCGCTGCACTTGCGGGCCGAGGGCTTGCTTCACGGCGGCCAAGAGCCGTGCTTCTTCCACCGGCGGGCACCTGTTGGGGTCCCACTTGTTCAGCCCCATCGTGACGACGGAAAGGTTGGGCAGGTCAACGATGGAACCTGGCCCGTATGCCCAGAGAACCTGGCTGGGTCGGACTTGGCCGACTACGTAGTTGGTGGCGCTCACGTCGGGCCTCCGTTCTTCGGAACTGGCCGCGGTCGCCACGGGTGCGAGTCGGTCGAGTGTTTTGATGCGTCCATGACGAGTTGGACGCCAGGCTCGACTTCCCGCATAGACATGGGCACGGTGAACTCGTCCCACTGGGCTGCTCCGGGCTTCTTCAGAAGGGCCACCACGTCGCCTTGTCCGCGTTCGGTTTCGTAGCCGAGGCGTCGTCCACCGACCGCTGCTTCCTTGGCCCAGCGGTCGATCCGGTCACGTGCCATGCCGCGAACCAGGTCGCGGGAGGCCTTGTCCTTGGCCTTCCACGCGCGGTCTTCGACTACTGAGGTGACGTGGGCGGCCTCTGGGCTGCCCGTCTTATCCAGGGTCTGCGCGCCAAGGTTGGGGTTGAGGTCATCGTTGTCGAGGCGTAGGAGGCTGACCATGGTGCCGGTGAGCGCCCGGTCAAGGGCGCGTGGTGCGAACGGTGTCACCGATTGCGCCTCGACATGCTTGTAGAACGTCGCGTGGTAGTGCTCATAGGTCTCGTAGTGGGACAGGTCCCGAGGGCGACTCCACGTCAGAACCGTCACAACGAGGCCGGGGAAGGCACGGCCTACGCGGCTGGTGGCCTGGATGTACTCGGCGGTGTTCTTTGGCTGGCCGTTGACGACCATGAGGCCCAGTCGGTTCACGTCAACGCCAACAGACAGCATGTTGGTCGCCAGGATGATGTCGTAG
>JAIRNM010000278.1 GCA_031258055.1 Bifidobacteriaceae bacterium | reverse complement strand
CGACAAATTCTTGGCTTTCCACGCGAAACTGTTCGAATCGGGCGTTCAACCCGACGAGCAAACCGAAGGTCTGACGGATGAGCGGATAGCGGAACTGGCGCAGGAAGTCGGCGTCCCGACTGACGTCACGGAGCGTTTTGCGAGCCAGGAGTTTTCTGCCTGGGCGGCCTACGCGACTGACAAAGCGCAAGAGCAGCCCGTTCGGACCACGCCGTCTTTGTGGATGGGCAAGAAAGACTCCGATTTGACCTTGATTGACGATCCGGGCACCGTGAACCTAGACAACGCCATCGCCAACATTTTGGCGGGCAAAGATCCCAACGGATAGCGAGGGACCGACTATGGCTGGTTACAATCCTGGTCCCGTGGGGCCCCCCGCTCAGCCCGGAGGACCTTATGTGCCTCCCGGCGCCGCGGCGAAAGGCGCCACCATCGAAGAAATGATGCGAGAGCGCGCCAGGCGGGCCCGCCAACGCACCATCTGGGTCGCGAGCGCGGTGGCGTTGGTGGTGGCCATCGTGGTCGCGGTGACCCTGATCGTGGTCAATCAAAACCGGCGGTCAGCCGCGCCGCCGACCGCTCCGGCTTCGGCGTCGGCTTTTTCTAGTGACGATGCCGCCAGCGGCGGCGCTGTCCAAACGAGCGACCGGCCGGCTGGCGCCTTGGAGAGCGGTGGTTTCTTGTTGGGCCAGGACTTGGTGCCGGGTGGCCCCGCTCCAGCGGCGGGTGAAGCCGTCACAGTTGAGATCTTCAGCGACTATCTGTGCCCTTGGTGCGCCCTGCTGGAGCAGGCCCACAGCGACTCACTGGCGGCGAAAGTCCAAGCGGGTGAGATTCGCCTGGTTATCCACACCCTCAACAATCTGGTCGAATGGAACGACGATTACTCCTGGCGGGCCATGATTGCCGCTGATACGGTGGCGGCGCTTGAGCCGGACAAGTTCTGGGAATTCAACATGGCCTTATGGGAAAACCAGCCCGCGGAGTCGGAGGATTCCGACGCCTTGACTGACGCAGAGATCAGCGACTTAGCCGCTGGCGTGGGCGTTAGCCAAGCGACAATTGACCAATTCGCTGATTCGCCGACTCAGGACTGGGCGCGCTGGTCAAGCGACGAGGGCCGCAAACAGGTTGACGGAACGCCGGTGATGCGGCTGTCTTTCGACGGCTCGGAGCCGCAGGCCTGGCAGGGTTGGCTCCTGCAAGGCACAAACGAGGATGGCGAGCAGGTCTACGCACCCGGCGACCTAGACAAGGCGATCGCCAATGTGCGTGGGGGCCAGGCCCCAGACGCGGAGTAGCGAACTGTCTGGCAGCGTCGAGGAAAAGCCTGGCCGAGTTGGGCGTGGAGGATTGGCTCGGCTATCGTTGGCGGAGCTACCCATCTCGGGCTGAGGCGAGTTCGGCGCCCAGACTGGACTAACTCTAGCCCCGGGTAGTGCCACCTTAGCTCAGTTGGTAGAGCTCCCGCCTTGTAAGCGGACGGTCATCGGTTCGAGTCCGATAGGTGGCTCAAACATCCTGGTCAGGGGCTTGCGACCGAGGCTTGAATGCCTTACATCAGTTCCAGCCCTCCATTTACCCTCCACTTTGGATTGCGGTGACGCCGTCCGGGACCGCCGCCTTTGAGGCGGTGCGGCTTGGCGCCAGCCACCGGCGGTGACGGGCAGTCCAGCGGCGCAGAAGCGGCTAATAGGGCCTGGCCCCGGGCGCGCTCTCCCGCGGGCGGCGTGGGCGCGCTGACTTGGTGCCGTCCGGTGGCAGTGGGCTGCGCCATAATGGATCGCATGTCGGAAGGCCTGGCGAACTTCGAGGCTTCGGGACGCGGAGCCTACTCGGCTTCACGTGCCGCCGCGCTGTCCGGGGTCCCCAAGAGCACTGTCTACGACTGGGCGCGCAAGGGCTTGGTGGTGCCTTCGGTCTCCCCGGCCAGGGAGAAACTGTGGTCTTATCAAGACTTGCTGGCGCTGCGGGCCGTGCATTGGCTGCGGATGCGCAAGGAGACTGACAAGATTCCCGCCAGTCCGATGGCGCAGGTCCGCCGGGTCCTAGAGGAGATCGTGCAGTCGGGCGAGGACCCCTGGACCGGGCTTGGTGCGGGGGTCTTCGTGGACCGTGACGGCCGGATCTTCGTGGATCGCGAGGGGGATCCCCGGACCGACGCATACGGACAGGGCGCCTGGGACTTGGGGGACAAGGTCAACTTGATGGCCGCCATCGGCCCCAGCCCCGGCCTGGTGGCGCCTTCTGAGCACATTCGCATCGCCCCGTCTCGTTTGACTGGCGAGCCGCATCTGGCCGGGACCCGGATCGGGACTCTGGTCTTGGCGGCGCTGGCCGCAGACGGATACGAGGAGGACGGCATCGCTGGGCTGTACGGCTTGCCCCTGGCCGAAGTCGCCGAGGCGCTCGCGTATGAGATGCGGTTGGCGGCGTGACCTTCCGGATCGCTCTCGACCAGAACTTTCCCAGCAATCTGGTCGCAGCGATCGCCGGGGCGGTGCCCCCGGCCGTCGAATTGGCGGGCATCGCCAGCATCGACCCAAGACTTGCCGACATGGGCGACCGGCAGGTGATTATCGCGCTGAGCCAACTCGGCTTCGACGCGATGATCTCAAACGACCATCACATCCTGAGCACTCCAGAGGAATTGGCCGCGCTGCTGGCCACCAAGCTCGGGTTTGTCTGCGTCAGGGCCTCAGGCCACAACTCCGTCAAGGCCACTGGAGCGCTGCTGTTGGAACTCTCGAACCTGCCTCGCGTTTTTCAGGACAAGAAGCGCCGTGTGCTCGACCTGCACTACGAGCCCCGGCGCGCGAGCGACGCCTGGGGTTACATGAAAGAGATTGCCACCCGAGCCGGAACTACGGCCGAGGAGCTATACGCCCATACCAAGCCCACCGACGGTGAGCTGTCCCAGACCGTACTGCCATGAGTACGGTGCGGCGTAAGAGCTGAGTTGACGCGCGCCCCGGCCAGTGCTTGGCCTGGTCCTTTCCCATTACTGTCTGCTTCTGTTCGAGTCCGATCGGGGGCTCAAGCGCCCAGGTCAGAAGCTTGTTTCTAGGGGCGTGGTGAATGATCCCGCGCCGGCCGGCCTGAACCTGTCACTGGATGTGTGGCGGGCGCGTCCCTCGGCTACAGGGTGTTGCGTCCCTGGGACGCATCGGCTTGGCTTCTAGCCGCCAGAGGCGCACGCGGCACACAACCCGAAGTCGTCTGGCTGCGGCGCTGGATTGACCAGGCAGCGCAGGCAACGCCAACCCCGGAACTCGATCTGGGGCGCCCCGCCGACCAGCGGGCTGGCAGGCCCCTCATAGGCTTCGGCCTGGGGGGCGCGCAGGCGCGGGTGGCGCCGGCCGATAGCCCGGTGGAGATCCGCGGGGATGCGGCGGGGTGATGTCATCCGGGCGGACAGCCACTCGACGGCCTCGCGGTAGCCCGCTCTGGTCGTCCGTTCCGATAGGAAGAGGTCCGGGCCAACGGCGGCGATTCCGGCGCTGGCGAGGTCGACGGCCGCGAAGTCGTCCACATCGTCGGTGACAAGGAACAGCGCGTCGGCCGCG
>JAIRNM010000245.1 GCA_031258055.1 Bifidobacteriaceae bacterium | reverse complement strand
CTGGCTATCACCAACCAATCGGGCCACCCAGCGCGGCTGCTAGTGCGAGACGCCTGGCCCCGCTCGGCCGGGGGCGAAGACGAAGTCCGGCGCTTGAGAATCCCGCCCGGTGAGTCGCGCCGCAGCGCTGGCCCGCTTAGGCCCCGCCAGCGCGGTGATTTCAACGCCGACCGGGTGACTGTCCGCAGTTTCGGGCCGCTGGGCCTGGCTGGACGCCAGCGGTCCTGGCCCCTACCTGGCCGGTTGCGGGTCTTGCCAGAGTTCCGTTCGCGGCACGAATTGCCCTCTCGACTGGCCCGGCTGCGTGAAATGGATGGCCGCGCAGCCGTCCAATTGCGCGGCCAAGGAACCGAATTCGACTCGCTGCGGGAATATGCCCTCGGTGACGACGTCCGCTCAATCGATTGGCGGGCCAGCGCCAGAGCCGAACATGTGATGGTTCGGACTTGGCGACCAGAACGCGACCGCCGGGTCCTGATTGTGCTCGACACTTCACGCTGGGCGGCTGGCCGGGTCGGTGACCAGACCCGGCTGGAGGCGGGCATAGAGGTGGCTCTGCTGTTGGGCGCGGTCGCCGCCGCGGGCGGCGACCGAGTGGAGTTGCTGGCGGCGGACCGGGAGTTGCGGGCGCAGGCGGCGCCGGTGGTTGGCGCCGCCACCTTGGCGGCCCTAGCCGATCAGCTAGCGCTGGTTAAACCAGCCCTAGTGGAGGCGAACTGGAACCGAATTGCCTCCCTGATCCGGGCGCGGGTCCGCCAGCGGGCTCTGGTGGTCCTGGTGACAGGCACCGATCCAGCCCTGGTCGAAGTCGGCTTGGTGCCGGTGCTTGAGACACTACTGCGGCGTCACGTCGTGCTAATTGCCACCGTTCGTGACCCCGGGGAAGCTGAACTACGCAGCGGTCGGATCGACTCGGACGCCTTGTTCAACGCGGCTGCCGCCGAACGCCGCCAATTGGCGGTCGGTGCCATGGAACGCCGGTTACGGGCGATGGGCGCGCATGTCGTGACCGAACTGCCGGAGTCACTGGCGCCCGCCGTGGCGGACGCCTACCTCACTCTCAAAGCCTCCGGCCAGTTATGACCCGTGGCGTGGGCTGACGGCATCGGGCTAAAGGGCGTAGGAACGTTCGACCGCCAGGATGCGGGCGGCGCGGCGGCCGAAGAGAAGCATGTAGGCGGCGAAGGCGGTCAAAGCGAGGGCACCAAGGGTGATTTTCAGCCATTGGGGCAAGGCCGAGGGCGTGACGAAACCCTCGATTAGGCCACTCAAAGCGAGAGCGACGCTGAGACCGACAACGGCGGCCCCAGCGGCGGTGCCCTCATGCGCGAGCGACTGGGCGCGGGAACGCTGGCCGGGCGCTATCCAGGCCCAGAACAAGCGCAACCCAACCGCGCCAGCGACAAAAACGCAGGTCAACTCGAGTAAGCCGTGGGGAAGGATGAGGCTGAAAAAGACGCCGCCAGCGCTGTGCGACCACATCAAGCCACCCATCGCGCCAACCATGACGGCGTTCTGGAACAGCACCACGGCCGGGAAAACGCCGCTGATTCCACCGGCCACGCAGAGCGCGGCGACGCGGGCGTTGTTAGTCCAGACCAGGGCCGCGAAACTGCCGTGCTCATATTCGGAGTAATAGTTAGCGAAAGCCTCGTCGACATAGACCTGTTGTTCCTCTGGTGTGCCGAGCAGGGCCAGCGCGGCCGGTTCGGTGACAACCCAGATGCCTGCCACGACCGCGACGATAATGCTCACAAGGGCGCAACCAGCGGCCCACCAGCGGAGCCGGTAAAGCGCTTCTGGCACCGTCAATTCAACAAAACGGCGGAGCGCGCCAGTGGAGGTGTCGTGGGCACCCAAGATGCGGGTTCGGGCGCTGCCGAGACGGGCCGACAAAGCGGAGACCAGGGCCGGGTCCGGTGCCTCCGACCGGAGTTGGGAAAGATCGGTGGCGACTCTTTCATAGAGCCAGACCAGTTCGTCCGCCTCGGCCCCGGTCAAGGCGCGTCTGCCAGCGAGCGTTCCGAGCCGTTCCCAGGAGGAATTCCGCTCCATGGCGAACGCTTCGATGTCCACCCCGCTACTTTAATGGAATGCGCGGTGATCAGGTTGTAGTGGGCGAAGCGGTCAAACTGGAGTTGCGGCCCGCTTCGTTCGCCTCGCGCCTGCTGGCCTTCTTACTTGACTTGTTGGTCATGGCGGCCGAGGTCGTTCTGACGGTGCTGGCTTTGGACCGGCTGGGTTTCCGGGCCTGGGATGGTGCCGCCCAAACCGCTGCTGTTTCCGCCGCTGCGGCGCTGTTGCTCCTGGTTATCCCAACTACGGTGGAGACTTTGAGCCGGGGCCGTTCGGTCGGGAAACTGGCGGTTGGCCTGCGGGTAGTCCAAGACGACGGCGCCCCGGTCCGGGTCCGCCAGGCCTTCATCCGGGCCTTGGTGGCGGTCTTCGAGCTGTGGGGCTTGGCGGGCGCGCCCGCCTTCATCACCATGTTGTTCAATGATCGGGGCAAGCGGATCGGCGATTTCCTAGCCGGCACCTATGTGATGCGCGCCCGCGGTGTTCGGTTTCAGGTGTTTTCCTTGCCGATGCCGCCGGAGCTGGCCGCCTGGGCGCACATCGCTGACTTGGGGCAGCTCGGTGACAGCTTGGCGCTGCGGGCCCGACAGTTCCTCTTACGCGCGCATTTGCTCTCGCCCTATGCCCGGACCCGACTGGGGACGGCGTTGGCGGCCGAGGTCGGCCAGAGTGTGGCGCCGCCACCGCCGTCCGGCACTGACCCTGAAAGGTACCTCGCGGCGGTGATTTGCGAGCGGCGCGACCGCGAGTTGGCACTTGCCCCCGCCCGGACCGCCCGTGCCCGGACTTTGACCAGCGCAGTTCGGCGCCTGCCCTTCGGAGTAGCCGACCCGCCGTCCTGACCGAGAAAGCCCGCGACTTCGGGTCTCCCCGTTCGGTTCAAGTGTCGCCTTCGTAAGGGCACCGTGTTGCCGTCACTGGGCGTCAGCGGAAATCGGCGCCGGCGTTGGGTTCCGGTCTCGCCTGTGTCAGGTCAGCGTGTCGAGTTCGCTGTCTGTCAGGCCAGTTGCCTCCACCACAACCGCCCGGTCCACACCCATCGCCAACAACCGCGCCGCCACCCATGTCAGCATCAACCTACGCGAAGGGGAGTCGCGGGCTCTCGGTCAGCAGCGGCGGGGTGTCGTGTGACGGTTGCCTTTGCCTTTGCCTTTGGGTTTATGGTCTAGTTTAAGCTGAACGGCCGGTCCTATCCGGTGCCGCGACGTACCTGTCCCAGACCAGCGAGGTAGCGTTTAGGTGAGTGGCAAGCCCCTACTCTCTAAGCGCCCGTCGGCCAACGGGGTGCAGCGGCGGGGGCGTGGTTGATGAGTCTGAATGGCGCGGCAGCGTTACGGGCGCGGAGAACTGATTTGACGGGCGCTCATTCACCGGTGGTCAGGGTGTCCTTCTACTGTCTGGGCGCGGCGATGATCGTTGTTGATGTGGTGGCGCTGCTCGGCATCGAGAAACTTGGGGCCACCTTAGGCTCCGACTTTGCCGGACTGCTGGAGGGTGGCGCGGCCTGGCGGACGGTGGTCAGTGATCCTTTGGCGCGGTGCTGGGCGCTTGGCAGTCTACTGTTACTGGTCGCCGCCATGGGCGCGCTTTGGTTTGTGCGCAGCGCCCGAATCCGGGAACTTGAAGCGGTGGAAGTCACCCAATTGAACGCGTCTGGTTGGCGCCGGGTGTATATGCAGCGCTTGGTGATCACGGACTTGGTGGTGGTGTTGTGGTCCATGGTGGGGGCGCAGGTGTTCTGGCTCGGCCCGCATAGTTTGGGCCTTGGGGTTCTGGGGTCCGCTTCTTTGCCGTACGGCTGGGTCGGGATCGGAATCGGGGTTGGTTGGGCTGTCACCTTGCAGGTGGTGGGAGCCCGCGACCCGTTGACATATGGTGAGGGGACCACCGAGTACGGACGGGTGATCGCGGGGTCTTTCGGCTGGTTCGGGGTTGTTGCTATTTTGGCGTTGGTCTTCAAGGCGGATTTCGCCCGCGGCTATGTGCTTATCGCCTTTCCGCTCGGGACTTTGGGTTTGTTGTTCAGCCGTTGGGTTTGGCGCAAGTGGCTGCTCACGAAGCGTCGGCAGGGCCTGTATTCCGCCCGGTCGGTGGTGATAGGTGACGCCGATGCCGTCGGGTTGGTTGTCAAAGAGCTGTCACGTAAGAGCCCGTC
>JAIRNM010000067.1 GCA_031258055.1 Bifidobacteriaceae bacterium | reverse complement strand
GGCCCGGCGGCCGGATTCATCACTTCACGCCACTTCGGCCATTCCGAGTTGGCAACGCTGATCGCGACCGGCGCACCGGTCGTTTGGCCCCGCCAGACTCCGCCGATCAACTCCACCTGATCCGCCTCGAAGCCCATGCGGGCGCCGCGACCATAGGCCGCCCGGCGCCTGGCCAATGCCGCCCCGATGTCTTCAACGCCTATTTGGACGCCCCTGGCCATGCCTTCAAGCACACCCAAAACGGCTGGTCCATGCGATTCTCCAGCGGTCAGCCAACGCAGCATCTGACTATTGTCCCCCGTTTGCGCCAAGCGCCGCGCGCATCTCGGCCAACGGCGCGGCGTGGCCGGTCATGGCCTGGAATTGGGCTGCTGCTTGATGGAGCAACATGGCGCGGCCAGACACGACCGTGCCACCCGCCCGTGCCCAAGCTATGGCGAGGGCGGAAGGCCAGGGCTCGTAGGCGGCATCGAGCAAGACGGCGCCCGGCGGCAGCTCCAAGGTGGCCTGGGCCAAGTGGTCGGCGGCGTGCGGCGGCAAGGTGGAGATGGTCAGATCGGCTGGCCAGCCGAGTGGCGGGGCGTCTTCGCACAGCTTGCGCAACTGCGGGCTGACTCCCATCCTGACCGCCGCTTCCAGCATCTGCCTGGACCGGGCGGTCGAACGGACATAGACGCGCGGCTCCCGCAACTCGAATTCGGCCAAGGCGGCCAGGGCCGAGGCGGCAGTGGCGCCGCCCCCCAGCACACTAGCGGAGCGGAATTCGCGCCCACCAGCCGCTTCGCGGATCGCCGCCACGATCCCGTACACATCGGTGTTGGCACCGACTGTCCCGGCCGGTGAAAACAGGACCGTGTTGGCGCCGCCAACCAGGCGCGCTAGCGGCTGAACGTGGTCAACCAGTCCCAGCACGGTTCGTTTGAGCGGCATGGTCAACGACAGACCCTTCCATTCGGGCCCGCGTGCGTCCAGCCAGTCCGGCAGGTCGTCTTCGGTTAGTTCGATGGCGTCATAGCGCCAGTCATCCAAGCCGAGGGCAGCGTAACCGGCCCGGTGCAGCGCTGGTGACAACGAGTGGGCAATCGGACTGCCTAGGACTGCCGCCCGCTTTATAGAAACGGTTGGCCGCTGGCCGGTCATCCGCCGTGTTCCCGCTCCCACTGCTTCCACTTCTCAACCGACGCGGCGTGTCCCTCGGCCGTCTCGTTGAATTCCAGTTCGCCTGTCTCGGGATTGACCACGCAAACGAAGACCCAAGCGCCCGCGGCCGGGTTAACAGCGGCCTCAAGTGAAGCGGGTGAGGGATTAGTGATGGCGCCAACCGGCAGTCCGGCGTTCTTGTAAGTGTTGTACGGGTTAGCGTTTTCCCGCTCCGCGTCGGTTGTCGCCAGCTTCCCGTCAAAACGGCCCACTCCGTAGGCGACCGTCGAATCCATTTGCAACAAGCTGCCCTTGTCAAGGCGGTTGTAAATGACGCGGGCTAGTTTGGGGCGGTCTTCTAGACGCCGCGCCTCCATTTCCACGATCGAGGCGACAATCACCGTTTCCAGCCAGCGCTCGCGCGGCACTTCCAAGGCCTCTAGCTGCTCAACTGTGCCCGCCACCATCTGGGAAAGAATCTCCACCGGAGCGGTGTGGACGTCGAACTGGTAGCCCTTCGGCTCCAACCAACCCTCAATCATCCCGTTCGCCTCTGGCGGCAAGCCGATGGCGGCTGGGTCGGCCGCCTGGCGGACGGCATCGGCCCGTTCGCTTGCTGTTTGGTCGATCAGCGCTTGGTCAGCGTCCAGCGGCAACTCGGACTTGGCGATGGCCTCCCCTATGATCTGGTAGACCTCTTCCGCCCGTTTGCCTTCCGGCACAATGAAACTGATCGCTACGCAAGCGTCCGGCTGGAGCAGCGCCTCGAGCGCCGCTGCGGCGCTCATCTCTTTGCGCAGGCCCGCGCAGACGCCCGGCTGGATCGAATTGGCTTTATCACCAGCGTTGGTGAAAGCAGTGATGAAAGGTGCGGTCGAGGCGATCACTCCGGCTTCGACCAGCTTTTCGGCAATGGCGCTGCCCGGGTCGCCCAACTGGATTGTGATTGAGGCTTGGCCCGTGCCCGGTCCTTCGAAATCGACGATCGGCGGCGGTTCCTTCGGCTTGGTCAAAGCCTCAACTATGGGTTTGCCGACGACGAATCCAACCACCCCGACCAGTGCCACCAGCGACACGATCAACGCCACCGCCAGCGGGCGGCGCCGGTTGGCTTGCTTCTGCTCTTTGACTTGACCAGCCTGTACAGCTTGCGCTTCGCGCAGTGCCCGCCGCGAAAGATTGGCCGGTGGTTCACTAGCGGCGGCAGGCGGCGGAGCCCAATTAGGACCCGCTGGCGGCCCGGCCGGTTCTTGCCCGAACGGGCTCCACTGGTCACTCACGGGAAACGAGCTTACCGTTATCTCCACATTCACTAAAGCGAAGCCTCCAACCGGCGGGGTGGTCCCGCTGCTCTCCGGCCCGGCGCACAAGCTCTCAGGCCCTCTAACCACGTCGAAGCGGGTGTACTGGCTGAAACAGTGGCCCTGGAAAGGCTGTCCCCGACGCGAGCGGCCGAATCGCTGAACGTGTCCCGCTCCGCCGCGCGGAAATGGATCGAGCAGGGCAAGCTCGCCACCGAACGTCACGGCACTTGCAATCACATTCCGCTGCGAGAGGTCGAACGGTTCCGGGCCGAACGAATTCGCGGAATCGCCAGCAGCGAGGTCGACGTCCTTCTTAATGACTGGCGCTGCGGCTGAACCGTGCGACCACCATGTTTCCTTGACGCGAAGGTTCTAGCAAAGCCATTCACACGCACACTATTGCTGGTCGCTTGCGCCGTGCCGGACGCTACATTTCGGCCCGTGTGGTCCCAACGCGCCGAAGGCTAGGCCACCCGCACGCTCGAGCGCCGTTTCGGCACCCGCGCCAACTCGTTGCCAGCGCTTCGCTCCGAATGGCGATTCCAGCTAACGGCCACCGCCGCAGGGATGATGCCCCAAGCAGCGGCTTTGTGGCAACCGAACCATGACCCCTTCGCCGCGAGGGTTAGCGGCGGCCTTGCTCTCCCAGACTCGGGCCGGTACGGCACATTGAAGCAGCCCCGCTACCCATAGCCTTGCGCGCCTCCCCCCTCATCCCAAGACGCAAAGCTCGTCAAGCGAAGCGACGTCTAAGACCGGGTAGGCGAAGCGTCCAGCATCACGGGCTCTCCAAGCCCGCCATCTAGGGGTTGCCTCGTTCACTACGCCGTTCCTCGCGGCGATGTTCATCGAGTACGCCGTTCCTCGCGGCGATGTTCATCGAGTACGCCGTTTCTCGCGGCGGCGTTCATCGAGTACGCCGTTTCTCGCGGCGATGTTCATCGAGTACGCCGTTTCTCGCGGCGATGTTCATCGAGTACGCCGTTTCTCGCGGCGATGTTCATCGAGTACGCCGTT
>JAIRNM010000066.1 GCA_031258055.1 Bifidobacteriaceae bacterium | reverse complement strand
CGGCCCGCGTGCGAGTCCAAGCCGTCCGCAGACCCCGCCAAGGAGAACCGCCGCCTGGTCCGCCAGGCCAAGGCCGTGATTGCCACCTACCACGAGCTGTGGCACGTCGAGCACGCCTTGTGCTGTGTCAAGCTTGGTGGACATTCGGTTGTGGGTTTTATGCGGCTAGGGGCAGTTGGTCTGCCTGGTGGTGGGTGAAGTGGTCGGCCATGGCTTGGGCGGGGGTGCGGTAGCCGAGGGTTGAGTGCAGGCGGCACCGGTTGTAGTCGACTTCGATGTACTCCGCGATCATGGCTCTGGCGCGGGCTTTGGTCGGCAGGTCGGAGCGGTGGGTCATCTCGTTTTTCAGCTGGGAGAACCACGCCTCCGCGACCGCGTTATCGTGGCACGATCCGGTGCGGCCAACCGATAGGCGCACGTCTAAACGCCTGGCAGCGTTGGCGAACTCCGCACTGGTGTACTGACTACCCCGGTCGCTGTGGAACACGGCGCCGCCGGCCACCAGCCCTGAGCGGCACGCCATCTCGAGGGCGCCGACCACCAGGGAGGCGCGCATGTGGTCGGCGATGTTCCAGCCGATCACCATCCTGGTGGTCAGGTCGATGACGGTGGCGAGGTACACCCAGCCCTCGCCGGTGCGCACGTAGGTGATGTCCCCGACCGCGAACGTGCCCGGCACCGGCGGGTTGAACCGGCGGCGCACCAGGTCGGGTCGGGTCGGGGCGCCCGGGTCGGGGATGGTGGTCCGCTTCGAGGCGTGAGGCTGCGCGCCGGCGATCCCGAGCTCGCGCATCAGCCTGCCGACCAGCCACAAAGACACCTTGGCGCCCGGCTCGGCGGCCAGGCGCGCGTGGACGCGCCTGGCCCCGTAGCGGCCTTTCGACGCGTTCCAGATGTGCCACACCCACGCCTTGAGCCAGGCCCGCACCACGGGCCACGCGGCGCCCGGGGCGGACAGCGGCGGCTTGGGGACCGACGGGTCCGGCTTGGGCCGCCCGGCGCCCGCCCGGCCGCCCCCAGGCCGGGAGGGGGGCTGTTTCGGGCCGGGCCGGCCCTGTTTGCGCCAGGCGTAGAACCCGGCCCGCGCGACCCCCAGCAGCCGCGCCATAAGCGTGATCGGGAAGTTGGCCTTCTCCTGCTCCATCAGCTGGTACCTCAGCCTTGCGGGAGCTCCCGGGCGAAGAAGGCCGCCGCTTTTTTCAGAAACCTGTTCTCAAGCTCGAGCTGCCGGTTCGCCTCCTCCAACTCGGCCAAACGGGCCGCGTCAGCCGGGCGCAGCGGCGCGTCCGTGCCCTGCCCGTGCTCGGCGCGCCACTTCGCGACCCAACGCCCCAGCGTCGACTCGTGCAACTGAAGGTCCCGGGCGACCTGGGCCGTGGACTTCCCCAGCTCCACCACCATCCCCACGGCCTCAGCCCTGAACTGCGGCGAGAAAGACCGCCGGGCGCGGCGGCGCGCCACCAGCGCGGCCCCGCCGTCTTGATTGGCTTGCGTAGACATCAGAATCAAACTCCTTGCTAGTCAGTGTCCACAACAAGCTTGACAGCTCAGATACCTTGACGTCGAGTATGGCGTTCCAAGCCTTGATGAGCCTGATCAATCCTTTCGCGAGGTTGTTGGTCTTGCGCTGAGCGCTATCAACGTAGTCAAGGTGAAACTTCGGGTTGGACCTGATCCAGCCAGAAGTCTCTGGGTCGGGGATGTGGTAATCGTCCTCGCTGCCATTGATCTCAAATGCAGGCGTGATTTCGATGTCTTGGTTGCTGTCGGCCCCGGTGAACATGACGCGGACGCAAGGCCGATCCACGTAGGCTAGTCCACCTACGCCGCCCCTGTTAATCGAAGCTGCCAGCCGTCCTAGCGCTGCGGACGAATCGTCCGGTCGCGTGCTGAGCATCGGCGCGAAATAGTCAACATCGCTGTAGATGCTGATAGCCGTGCCGTGGCTCCATGACCCCGTCTCTCGCAGCGGGTAGGCGCAGTAGTCGTCCAGTAGCAGGTCCTCGATCTGTTCCCTGATCTGATGAACTCGGCTTCGATCCTGCATGGGCGGCGTCCAGTACTCGATCCGGCCTTTGAGGTACCTCTCGGCCGTCTGCTCAGTCATCCCGTTCCGCCTCGTGCGTTTGTCCTCCGGCGGCAATGTTCTTCTTGGCTCTCCGGTACGCGAAGCCTGGGATCGTTCCGGCGAGCCGGTTAGCTTCCTTGACTTGGCCCGCCAACGTATCAAGTCGGCGCTTGAGTTCGGCATCGTCCCCGAAGTGCCGCTCAACGGTTCTGGCTCGGCGTGCGTCTCCTTGAATCGCCAAGTATGCGGTCCCCGCCTGGTGGGCCTCCGACGCCGCTCGAGCAGGTCTCAGTACGGCTTGGGCAGCGGCGAAAGCCGCGCCGGTGAGGGCGAGAACGCCCGCTGCGATCTGCAAGTGCCCTGACGTGAATGTGAGCACTCCGCCAGTTCCGGCGCACGTAGCAGCCGTGATTCCGACGAGCCAGTTGATTACCCGCCAGGTCTTCGCCGCTTCGAACTGCCCTTGAGCAGAGTACTTGGCGCTCTCTTCGAGGCGAGCAAGCTCTGCGAGGACCGCGCCTAGCCGCTCGTCCTGGGAAGCCGCTGTCACCTGTTGCCCTTGGCTCGGTTGTGCGTGACGCACAGCATCTCGCAGTTCGCTAGATCGGTGGCACCGCCCTTCGACCAGGCGGTTACGTGGTCGGCGTCCATTTCCTTCAGCGCGTAGATGCGGGTCTTGTTGGCGTTGTCTCCGACCGAGCACAGAGGGCAGTTGGACAGGCCCTTGGCGTCCGCCTGCTTGGTTTGCCGCTGGTAGGCGGCCGCTTTCGTCTTTTCGTCAAACAAGCGGATCGACAAGAGCTCCGGGCGCTGCCTGCCCCCAAGCAGGTACTCGTAGACGCCCTTCCGGCTGGTCACAGCCGGATCGCCCATCAGTTCCTCGACCGCAGTATCCATGGCCGCCGGGTTGTAGGACTGGATGTGGTGCTCCTCGTACAACCGGCCCCATTCCAAGCCCCGCATTTCTTTGGCTGGTGGGGCGGTGAACACGCTCCCGATCCAGTCGATCACCGAGGTGAAGTACGCCTTCAACTCGCCGATGGCGACGTCCTGCCGGTGCTGCGCCATGTAGGCGTCTACGGTCACGCCCTGGGAGGCAGCCATCCACCCGAGCGCCACCGCCAGCACTTCCTGGCGTTTCGGGTCGCCTTTCACATACGCCGCCCACTTCTGCTGGTTCGCGTTCTGCGAGTTCGAGAACTCGGCCTTCGCGGCGGTGACGAACGGGCCGGAGTAGATCGAGTTCAACAGCTCCTGGTCGGTCAGCGGCACCCCGGCGATGTTGATGGTCTTGAACCACTCCTTGATCTCCTTCTCCGCGCCCTCGCACTCGTACACCAGCAATTCGCTGCCCATGATTCTGGCCTGCTCCTCGGCCGGCAATGATGAGAACACCTGCTCCTTGCCGTCCAACACGATGGCGAACTTGCCGGTGGTAAACCGGCCCACACTGGTGATCCGCTGCTGCCCGTCCAACACCTCAAGCTGTCCCCCGGCCATATTGAAGTAGATCAGCCCCAGCGGGTAGCCCTTCAGCAGCGACTCGATCACCGCCACGTCTTTCTTGCCGTCGTTGTAGATGTAGTTCCGCTGATACTCCGGCTGTATCACCAACCGGCCCGCCAGACCGAACAGCCCCTTCCCCTCAAACTCGTTGTAAACGAACCCCTCAACCACCTGCGCAACGGTGTAGCGAGTAAGGTCGGTTCTCACGGTGCCGTCCTCCTCCGGATTAGTACACGCTTGAATACCTTGACTCCGTCCACGACTCCAGATGCGTTGAGGTCGTAGACCCCTGGTTTACCGAATCGCGCAAAGTACGCCTCCCGGCACTCCTGCGAAGAATAGACCCTAGTCCGGAAAGCATTGTTCGGGTCGTTCGACTCAAGCGTTCCCACGATCTCGAACTGGTCCGGATTGTACTTATCGAGGAAGCTGATCGGCACGCCCATGATCCCGTCGTAGTCGCTGGGGATGGCGTCCGTGAACGGCACCTCGATCGCGTCGTAATTGTCGTAGCGGGCGTAGCCGACGCCCCTGACCTCCTTGTGGCGACTGAACTTGGTGTTGTCCGC
>JAIRNM010000058.1 GCA_031258055.1 Bifidobacteriaceae bacterium | reverse complement strand
ACATCCATGAGCGCAAGGTGCGCATTGCGCCCCCAAACGACGCTCGGGCGCCTGGATACGGACGCAGCCGGACGGCATCGTCCGCCGCAAGCCCCCACGCGAAGGGCGCTTCGGGAGCCAACTGGGGACAACCCGGACAAGCCGGGCGGTAACGGGCGCGCGGCCGCGTTCCGGCGGCCATTTCGATGGGATAACGATGGGATTGGCATCCCCAAGTCCGCTCAGACAAGAGGAACACCGGCCGTGACCAGGCCAAATAGTAGCGGGGGGAGGATTTGAACCTCCGACCTCCGGGCGGGTTCCTGGCCCTTCTGGTTGCTACCGGATAGCTGCGGTCGTCGCCTGTTCCCTGGGTTGATCAGGGAGAACGGTTGATCTCCTGTTCCGATCATAGCCGGTTGCTCCCGGTCAGCGGTGGACCATTGAGATGGGAAAATGCTGGCCTCGAAAGCATGTCGCGTCACTCGCCGTCCGAGCCGCGAACCCGACACTGCGCATCATTCCGGCGTCGGCAATGACACGGGTTCGACGTCAATACCCATCATCATGTTGTAGTGGCCAAGCTGACCGCACCGTTCGAACACGGCTCGGAAGACCCGCAGGTATACGGTATAGCTGATCCGCGATGGAGAATAGTCGAGGTCGTCGACCAGGGTATGCGACCCGTGGTGGAGCCAGGATAGCATCGAACGCGCGGCAATCGCGTCATCCCCAGTGAATTCTCCTACCAGCGTGTCCAAGTTTGAATAGTCACCGAGGATCGTGAAGTACTTTTCGAGGATCCGCCGAATCACGTTCTCCAACCCGATCCCAATGAGCCCAGATACCGCGCCGGCGCTCTTGACTTCGTCCCACATCCTCCCGTACGTCGACTTGATCGAGTTCGAATCCGACGGCAAGATCTCTGTCCCCCCGTCGCCGCGACGGCGCAACTCGAAGTACTTGCGGCCTTTCAACAGACCTTCCCGCCTGTCTTGTGCGCGCTCGTGGGTCAGTTCGAGATAGAACTGGGCGTTGTGGGTCAGCACGATTACTTGCTTAAGACTGCCATGACCAGACTGGATGATACTGAACAATCGTCGGATCAAGCTGGTGACCACGAAAAGAACGTCGCTGTCGAGGCTGGACACGGGGTCGTCTATCACTGCTACGAGGTCGCCCTCGCCGGACGCAGCAGCGCGGCTCTCTAGCTGCGCGAAGTAGTAGAGGAACGTTATGAACGTCCGTTCGCCCTCGCTTAGGGTGTCCTCAACCACGGTCCCGTCCGGGCGCTGCAAGCTATAGCCGTCTTTGACGCTATCCGACGCAGCCAGGCGGAAGGTTGTGAACCCGACCGTCTTCAGCAGATGGTTGATCCGCGCGATCGTCGGGGCGCTCGACACGAGTCGAGCCTCGAGTTCATGCGCTCGCTTCTTGGCACGTCTCAGTTCCTCTTTCGCATCGCTCAGCTTCTTGTCGGCGTTGTTCAGCGCCTCCTGCGCGCCAGGCGCCTTCGCCGCATAGGTAGTCATGTCCTCCGCGAGGAGGCCCCAAGCGAAATACGTCCAGCACGCTGAGGCTAAGTCGGTTCGGGCCCTACCTTGGTCCCCCAACCGAGTGTTGTGCGCTTGGACAAGCTCGTTCGACTTCGTGATTACCTGGTTGACATCAGCTATCGCCTCGGTGAGGTCTTCGAACAAGACGGTTGAGGACGGCTCTGCCAGTTTCCGCTCCACGGCGGCCTTGTTGGCTTCGATCAACTGGCGCAGTTTGCCCGCGGCGCTGCCTCTTGCGGTAACGTCAACGAAAGCCGTGTCGACTGTGTCTAGCGCGTCGAGGCGGGCGATCATGGTCGCCGCCTCGTGCGCAATTTGTCGCTCCAAGGAACGCAGTTCGCCCAGTTGGCGCTCGTATTCCGCGTCGAAGAACCGGCCGAGGTGCTCGAGGAAGCCGTGTGGCAGGTCTTGCTGGCAGAACGGGCACCGCCCGTCCGCGTCGCCGAGGTATTGCCGGCCCTGGGAAACCCAGTCACCGTTTCCGAGACGGCCTATCAAGTCGGCAAGCGAGACGCCGCCGCTACCGACAACCGGTGTGTCAAGGAGCGCCATGCCCAGATGGCCGGCTGTCCGCGGCATCGGGATCTCGTCCAATGGTGGCATCCGCTCGCCGACAGTACCGAAGGCCGAGAGCGCTTCGCGGACGAGGTCTTCGAGTGGCCTTGGTTCTCCTTTCGGGACACTCAAGAGCCGTTTCGGGAATGAGGCTTTGCTCGCGTTGACCCCTTCGAACATGGGCGACAACTCAGCCGGCATAGCCGAGCGTTTGTCCCAAGCATTGTCGCGAAGCGTCATCTCAATCCGCTGGATCTCACCGGCGATACGCTTGACCGTCGGCTCAGCGGCGGCGACCGCGCCTTCCGCCGTCGCTATCACGCCGTCGGCGCCTGTCAGTTCCCGGTATTCGGCGCGGGCCTCGGGGTCTTCGGCGTCAAGCGTGAACACGCCAGCGAGTTGGTGCGCCTCCCGCAGTGTGACTTGGACGTAGTCCCGGTTGTAAACAATCGTCCGGGTCGGGTTGGTGACCTGTAGCCCGGCGCTGGGAAACGCTTCGGAACCGGCCAGGATCCGGCTGATCGTTGTCTTGCCGGTGCCGTTCGCGCCGAACACGAAGTTGAACCGAGCGAGGCCATCGAGCTCCGCGCTGCCCTCCGCAAACATGGGCGCGCCGGCCAACGTCACCTTGGTGAGCACCGCCGCCTCCTCCCAGACCCAAGGCGGGCCGACGGCCTAATCGCGGCGACCAGCGCCGCCCAACAGCGACGCGGGGTCGCGGCCTCGCCACTGACCAGGCTTCCGCGACTGGCCGACGTTCCCGAAGTCGCACCGATGTCATTCAGGTGCCTTCTGGGTCGCTGTCTGCCCGGCAAGGGAGCCACGCATAGCTTCGGCCGCGATGCGGCTTGCGAAGGAGACGGCCAAGGCTCTGATCGACGTGCCATCTGCCAGATGCGGATAGACGCCTTCGCTCCCGGCGCCTCTGGTAGCAGCCACCACGGCGGCACCCGTGTACAAGCGCTCTTGCATCAGTTTCCGGCACAGGATGTTGTAGCGCGCCAGATATGAGGCCGTTTGGAACTCGGGGAACGCGCTGAAGTTGGCAAGCGTTATCGGTTTGCCTGGTTTGCGGGAAACCGCGCAATCCTCGACTAGGATCAGCCAGCCTAGGAAGGGTGGTCGCGGGTCACGGAAAGCACCCTCTCTGTGGGCCGTCCAGAAGTCTGCGGCCGCACCGATAGCTTCCTCCGCGCGGTTGTTGAAGTTGTTGCCGAAAGAAGGCCCCACCTGGCTCTTGAACTCGACCACCGCGACCAGTCGGCCATCGTGGAGGACCACCAGATCCCAGGTCTTGGTGGGACGGAAGTAGCCCGGTAATGTCACCAGAGCCTTCTTGACATGCACATCCGCGCCGGTCAAGCCGTTGGCTCTGGCAAGCTCCGCGAACAGATTGGCGAACCCGTCCATGTTGTGCCCGGCAGTCACGCCCGCCCGCTCGCCTTGGTCCAACGCGCCGCGCTCCGATTGGCGCCGTGCGGCAAGACCTCGGTTCTCCCAGAAGTGTTGGACCGCCAACTCGGCGTACCGCTCGAACGGCGACATGTCCAGGCTCACTTGCCGCCCTCGCCTTCAAGGAAACCGAGCGACCCTCGGCCAAGGCCGTAGACCCGCTCCAACACTCTGTGCCCGGCTTTCACGCCGGCGGTGCCGGCCTCGCGGAGAAGCGCGCGATCCGCCGGCGCCACCTCAGACCACGTCGGCACCCTGATCCGCCTCAGGTACTGGGCTTGGAAGCGCAGGAAACTGCCGCCGATCCTGACCGCGTAAGCCTCCACGAACAGTTTCGCGATCCCGGATCGGAGCACGGCTTGCAGCGCGCGCAGGTCCCATTCTTCGGAGGTGACGAAGTACAGGTTGTGATGGGGGTAGAGCCCGCCCGGGTCGTAGGCGATGGCGTCGCCGTCCCCCCGCATGTCCGGGACCAGCAACTTCGGCCGCCACGCCAGCGACGGCGTGATCCGGTCGATGGTCTTGTGCCACAGACGCTCCGCGTCCCGCCGGGCAGTGTGACGCCGGCCCAGCCGCTCCCGGTGCGGTGCCAGCGCGGCGGCGAGGCGCGGATAGGCAGCCAGGTCGACCAGTCTGCCCGAATCTTCCCACGGGTTCAGCACGCCCTGGCCGGTCCACGCTAGTTCGCCCCGCACCACATCCTTGTTGACCGCCAGCGGCAGTCGCCGCGACTCCTCCACGTCGAGATCAGCGAAAGGTCTCACGAACACCTTGTCCGCGCCGGTCGCCACACCGATCCCCACCCTGCAACCCGCTTCCTCAAGCGTTCCGCAACGGCTCTCCAAGTCTCTGATGACGTCGACCCGCCGGTCGCTGCGCAGCAGCCACGGCCCGGTCCCGCGCGCCGGGTGCGGTACGCTCTCCGCCTGCGCTTGTCCTGTGCCCGATGCCGTCCCGGTGAGCAGACGTCCAAGCTCGCCTAAGTGGACGGCATCGGCGGACTCGGCTTTCGCCGCGCGCACCGCACCCTGCCCACCGCGCGCGATCACGGTGACCGACGTGTAGGCGCTGACATCAGACTCGAACGCGTCCACCCCGTACATGTCCACATAGGTCTGCAAAGCGAACCGCCCACAGACCAGGCGGCGCAGTTCCCGGCCGTAGGCGTTCTTAGTCCAAGCATCCGAGCAGATGAAGCACAGCCGCCCCTCCGGAGCGAGCAGGCCGAGAGACCGCTCGAAGAACGCCACATACAAGTCTGCGCGCCCCACCATGGTCGAATACGACCCGCGGTAGCGGGCGAGCATCTCCAACTCCATGTTCTCCTGGCGCACGTAGGGCGGGTTGCCGACCACCACATCGAACTCCCCTTCCAGCCCGCCATCGAGGAAATCCTCGTTGACTAGCCAAGACCGGGCGATACGCTGCGCAGACAACTCCGGAAGCCCCGCAGCCAAGAGAAAACCGGCCAGCTGCGCGCGGAATGCCTCGAAGGTTGGCCGGTCCAACTCAACCGCACGGATGGCTGGGTCCAGAACCGAGTCGCCCTGGTCATCGTCGGCAGAGCGCCAGGCTTCCAGCAGCCGCTTCGCCGCCGCCAGCACGAACCGCCCGCCCCCGAACGACGGCTCCAGCAGCCGCGCGCGGTGAAGGTCCCGGTCCGGGGTGTAGCCGGCCAGGTCGAGCATGAAGTCCACCACCGGCTGCCTCGTGAACACGGCCCCCCGAGCCCTCGCCGCATCCTCCACGCCGCTTGCGAGGACGGGCCTCGGAGGTGGCGGGAACAGCGCCGGCTGGATCGACATGAAAACAAGAGTAGCGGTGGGCACCGACAACCGACTGGAGGGCACCCGAGACCCTACAACTCCGGCTGCCCTGTGAGGGCGTCTTCGTCGATCGGTCGGATGAGCACTGTAGCCGGCTACCGCGCTGGAGGATTCCAACCAGGGCTGCCCTTCGCAAATCGCCTCTCGGCGCACCACACGTCTGGCAATTTGAGGCTTAAGGGTCGACTATTGACGGAAAGGCGACGGCGCGGCCGCTGATCAGGCCGCCAGTTAGTGCATCTGCCGCAATTGATCCTGCTCCGCCGCGAGTTGCAAGACGTGTGGTGCCGGATTGACGGATCGTGCGACCCTCGCTTGGCTGACTGGGGCGCAGGCGCTGCGCGGGCTGCTGGGCGCCGCCGCGGCATCGCGGCGGGTCTTCCCGCAGCGGGTGGCGCCTTCCTCGGCGGCGAGGGCGGTTTCGCGACGCCGCCGCCCGGGCTGGCGCCGCTGGTGCCCCGCCCGTGCCTGGTGGCGCCGAGGCTGCGGCTCCGCTTCACGCATCCCGCGCGGGCGCGGACCGAACACGGGGCCAGTCTTCGCGCCGCTCACGACGCCGCGGCGAAGCCGCCCGTAGGCACATCGCGGTCGGTGACTGCTCGTTGGTTCACGGCCCCTGGACTGCCTCGGCCCGGATTGTGGGCAGGTCTCACGGGCGTCGCGCCGGGTCCCTTGATTTCTCTGGGGAGCCGTGTAGGGTTGGTGATCCCGCGGCCGGTTGCGCCCCGCATAGTGGGGAGACGCTCAGCTCCTGCGGGTCGCGGACTGTGGCGCGCGAGCGTTTCGCCTGGTGGGACGGTGCCGGAAATTGTCCGGCACCGTGCGGTTCTCTTGGGCGGCCGCGGACGAGTTGTCCCTGGTGGCCCGGTTCCGCAGATTCTGCGGAACCGGGCGGCGGCGTGTGGCAGCGCAAGCGTGTCCTGGCTGGTGAGGCGGTCCCGCCAAATTGGCGGAACCGTCGCGGCCGTCATTCATGACGCAGCCATTCGGGGCTGAATCGTTCTTCCAGCACTGTGGCGGTGAGCGGGTTGACCCTTTCGTTGCGGCGGACGTAATGGGCGATGGTGATCTTCGGGTCGGCGTGGCCCAAGAGTTCGGCGGCCAGCTCCACGTTGGCGGCGTCCTTGACGGCTGTGGCGACGGCGCGGCGGAACGAATGCGGCGTCACGCCCTCAATCCCAGCCAACTCCAGAGCACGGCGGAGTTGGCGGCGGACGTTGTTGGTCGCCAACGCGGTGCCGTTCCGGGATTGGAACAACAAGGCGTCCGCCGACTGGTCGCCCAATTGGACCAGCCGGCGTTTGACCGCTTCGGCGGTGAACGCGGGCACCACGACCGTCCGCCTGGATCTGGCGGTTTTCGGATGGTCCTGCCGGTAGGCGGTCTTGCCCTTTACGTTGGTGATGGTCCCGGCGATCCGGATCGTCGGCGGTCCGCCTTCCAAGTGGAGGTCGCGGACCCGCAGAGCCAGCACTTCCCCGATCCTGGCCGAGGTTCCCAACATGACCTCAATGATTGCCGACAACTGCCCGTCTGGTTTCGGGCCGGACTTGGACAAGCCCATCTCCCAGAACGCCACCGCGAAGCGCACGGCATCAACCTCGGCCGGGGTCATAGCGTCCGGGACGTGCGGCGGCTTGTGCAGGCGGGCGATGCCGTCCATCGGGTTGCGGGGTATGACTTCGAGGCGGACGGCCAACCCCAACGCCAAGCGGAGCACATTCCTGGACTGCCTTGCGCGGGAGTACGACTTCTTGGCCAGTCCTTTGATGAACCGGTCGCAGCGGGCCA
>JAIRNM010000017.1 GCA_031258055.1 Bifidobacteriaceae bacterium | reverse complement strand
CTCGGCATCTACGGTGTGGCCGCCGCCGAGGCGATGGCCTTAGGGCGTCTGGTGGTCTCCGATGTGGACCAGTCGGTTTACGATGCCGTCCAAGCCCGCACCGGCTTGACGTTGCCGGTCTGCCAAACCCCGGCCGCCAAACTAGAACGACGAATCGAAGACATCTGCCGCAACCCAGAACCCTACCGACGCTTAGCCAGGTCCGGCCCCAGTTTCGTAACAGCCGTCCACTCCGGCCAACGCTCAGCCGCAGTCCTAACCAAAGCCCTGTTCCAACGCGGAAACGACGGCGGCAAGGAAACGGGGCAACCATCAACCTGACATCGTGCGACTGCGCGGGCATAGACCACGACCCGGCCCGGGATGGACGGGCGGGGGAGTTGTCTGGGATAGGGTTGTGAACGGCCCAAGAAGTCGCGTTGGCAGGCGGATGCCGCATAGCCGAGCGACCGGGTAGCGGGACCTTTCTAAACGGAGGGGCCGGGCGAACGAGGGAGATCACTAAGTGGGGTATTTTGCTGCGCCGAGCGCGGACGTAGATGAGCGCGCCACGATTGGCGACGGCTCGAAGGTTTGGCATCTAGCCCAGGTGCGGGAAGACGCCGACTTGGGGGAGAACTGCGTGATTGGCCGGGGCGCCTACATCGGCACCGGCGTTCACTTGGGTGACAACTGCAAGGTCCAGAACTACGCCTTGGTTTACGAACCGGCCTACCTGGATGATGGTGTTTTCATTGGGCCAGCCGTGGTCTTGACCAATGACACCTATCCCAGGGCGATCAACCCCGACGGTTCGCTCAAGAGCGGCGATGACTGGGAGTTGGTCGGCGTGACCATCAAACAGGGTGCGGCCATCGGAGCGCGCGCGGTTTGCGTCGCCCCGGTCACAATCGGCGCCTGGGCAACGGTCGCGGCCGGGGCTGTGGTGGTTAAAGACGTGCCCGATCACGCCTTGGTCGTGGGCGTTCCGGCCCGCCGGGTCGGTTGGGTGGGCCGGGCTGGCCACCCCTTAGAACGCGAAGGCGGTCAGTGGGTTTGTCCCGCGACCGGCCAGCGCTACGAGGAATCTGGAGACACAATCAGAGAGGTAGTCACACCATGAGCGCGGATTTCATCCCGGCAGCGAAACCGCTGGTCGGCGCCGAGGAAAGGGCAGCCGTTGATCGCGTGCTGCGCAGCGGCATGATTGCCCAAGGACCCGAGGTCGCCGCCTTTGAGCGGGAATTCGCCGAGGCGCTAGTCGCCGGGCGCGAATGTGTGGCCGTCTCGTCGGGGACAGCCGGACTGCAACTGGGGCTGCTGGCGGTCGGCATCGGCCCCGGTGATGAAGTGATTGTGCCGTCCTTCACCTTCGCCGCCACCGCGAACTCGGTGGCGCTGACCGGCGCGACCCCGGTTTTCGCTGACATCGACCCGGACTATTTCTGTCTTGACCCGGAGTCAGTCAGTGCTTCCATTACGGCCAAGACCAAAGCCATCATGCCCGTACACCTTTACGGCCAGCCCGCTGATATGGCCGGACTGCGGGCGGTGGCTGACGAGCACGGCTTGGCCATCTTCGAAGACGCCGCCCAGGCGCACGGCGCCCAATTCCAATCGCAGCTAGTCGGAACCTTTGGTGCCTTCGCCATGTTTTCGCTCTACCCGACTAAGAACATGACCTCAGGCGAGGGTGGCATGGTCAGTTGTGCCAGTTCGGCCGAGGCGCGCGGTGTCCGTCTGCTTCGCAATCAGGGGATGGACAAGCAGTACGCCAACGAAGTGATTGGCTTCAACGAGCGGATGACCGATATCCATGCCGCGATCGGCCGTGAACAGCTAAAGAAGCTGCCCGCTTGGACGGCCAAGCGGCAGGCTAACGCGGCTTTCTTGAACGCCAACTTAGAAGGCGTGGTGACGCCCAAGACCCGGCCTGGATCCAGCCACGTCTACCACCAATACACCATTCGGGTGAAAGACGACCGCGACGGCCTGGTCCGGGCGCTGCGCGAGGAACACCAAATCGGTTCCGGCGTCTACTACCCGATCCCCAACCATCTGCTCGCGTCGCTGGCGAAATTCGCGCCCGGTTTGGAACTGCCTGAAACCGCTGCCGCCGCCGCCGAAGTCGTCTCGTTGCCAGTCCACCCGGCCCTCAGCCAAGAAGACCTCGACCGAATTGTCGGCGCCGTCAACGCGCTGGCCAGAGCCGGAGCTTGAGATGGCGAACCTGCGGGCGGGTGTGATCGGGATCGGCTCAATGGGTCGGCATCATGCCCGGATCATGCGAGAGATTGACGGTGTAGACCTAGTGGCCGTGGCTGATCCGGGTGGCGACCGCTTCTCGGTGGCGCGCGACCTGCCGGTTGGCCAATCGGTTGAGGACCTGATCGCCGCGAAGATTGACCTCGCGGTGGTGGCGGTGCCAACAGCTGGGCATGAGGAAGTCGGTTTAAGGCTGGCCGAGGCCAGGGTGCCGACCATGTTCGAGAAGCCGGTGGCGGCATCGGCAGCCGCGGCGTTACGGCTCCGTGACGCGTTCGATGCCGCCGGAACGGTCGCCTGCGTCGGCCACGTCGAGCGTTTCAACCCGGCGATCGCGGGACTGCGGCAACGGATCGGGCAAGGCGAGTTGGGGGAGGTCTACCAGGTGGCGACCCGGCGGCAAGGGCCGTTCCCCTCCCGGATCTCCGACGTGGGCGTAGTCAAAGACCTGGCCACCCACGACATTAACTCCACCCAATGGCTGGCCGGGGCTGACTACGCCGTGGTGTCGGCGCAGGTCAGCCACCGGGCGCTGCGCGAACACGAAGACATGGTCTTGATCACCGGCCGGATGAGCAACGGCGTCTTGGTCAACCACATCGTCAACTGGCTCTCGCCCATGAAGGAACGGTTGACCATCGTGACCGGTGAACGCGGCGCCTTGGTCGCGGACACAGCGGCGGTGACATTGACGTTC
>JAIRNM010000364.1 GCA_031258055.1 Bifidobacteriaceae bacterium | reverse complement strand
CTGGTCGCCGGCTCGGGGGTGACGGTCAGGGTGGCCGGGTTGGTCTCGGCCACACCGGCGGTGTTGGTGAAGACGGCCTTGTACCACGTCCCGGACAGCGCCTCCGGTGTGGCGGTGATGGTCAAAGTGGGGCTGGCGGCGCCGACGATGATGGCCCAGTCTTGGCCGTCCCGGCTGGAGTACCACTGAACCGCCGGGCTGGGCGCGCCGGTGGCCGCGGCGCTGAAACTGGCCGGCTGGCCGGTCTCAACGGATGTGTCCTGCGGCTGGGCGGTGACCTGCGGCGCCTGGGCCGAGGCCGTCACTGATAGCAGCGCCGCACCCGAGCGGGCCTCGCCCAGTTGGTTGGAGTAAACCGCCCGGTAAACCGTGCCGTTGTCAGATTCCTGGACATTGGCCACGGTCAGGGTGTCGCTGGTGGCGCCGGGAATGTCGGAGTAGTCGTCATCAAGCGGCGCCCGCTTTTGCCACCGGACATCCGGGGTGGTCACCCCGCTGCCCGATGCCGTAAACGTCACCGTGTCGCCGGGCGCGGCCAGCTGCGAAACCGGCTGACTGGTCACAGCCGGCGCCTCCGGGTCCCCCCGAAGCACGGTCACCCAATCCGAGACGGCGATGCCGGCCGGGGTCCAGGCGTAAAAGCGGAAGACGCTTCCTTCGGTGACTTGGGTTGATGCCGGGGTCGTGGTGGTGAAGGTGTTGCCTTCGCGCTCGCCCACGCCGTTGTTGGCCTCGGTTGGGGTGGCCTGGTTGATTTTCCAAGCCCACCGATAGTAGAGGGGGCCGGGGTTGTCGGCGATTGTCACCGAATAGACCAGCGGCTCACCGGCGGCAAAGGTTCGCTGGACTGGCTGAACTGTGATTTCGGGAATAACCGCGTCCGGGTCATCGACCACTGTCACCGCGTTCGTGAGGAATTCGAGGGTCCCGACGGCGACCACCAGTCGGAGGTCTCCCAATGGAAGCAACCCACTCAAAGGGAGGCCAGTGTCGAGGTAGTAGCCGATGCTCAGGCTGGCGGACAAATCGGACAAGGTTCCATCCGCGCTCGTGGTCACGCCGTAACTGGTGGGCACCAACGTGCCGGTGTGGTCGGAGTATTTCACTACCACGGCGCTGTCGGGCGGCAGGCCGGTGGCGGACAGGTGTACGGTGCCCCCGCGCATGACGGTGGCCTCTGCGATGCTCACCTGGGCAGTCCACATGGTCAAGGTGGCCGACTCGCTGTAGCTAGAGCCGACGTCGTTGCCGAAGACGACTCGGTATTGGGTGCCATCAACTGGCTTCGGCTCATTGTCGCGGATGTAGAGCGGGAGGCTAGAAGACACCCCGGCCTGGGTGGTGGTCAGCGTGGTAGCACCCGCGATGTCGGCCCAGTCTCCGCCGGGTACCTTGGACTGCCACTGGGCGCTGGTCGCGGTCGACTGCGCCTGGGCGCTGAAGCGAACCAGGTCTGTGAGTGCCGTCGCGGCTTGGTCGACCGGGTGAGCGTATATTTCCGGTGGCTGGTCGACTGGCCTGACCGTCAAGGTGGCCGGATCGCTGGCCACGCTGCCGGCATTGTTGGTCACTACGGCTCTGTAGCGGATACCGGACTGGGCGACGGTAGTTTCCGTGACCGTCAACGTGGCCGACTCGGCGCCGGGCACCGCTACCCAGTTCTCGCCATCGGCGCTGGATTCCCAGCCATATGTGGCGCCAAATCCGTCAGTGTCCGCCACCGTGAAGGTCGCAGTCTGACCGGCGTCTACCGCCGTGTCAACGGGTTGTGTGCTGATTGTTGGCTCGCGTAGTAGAACGCTCCAGGTGGTCATGGTCGAAGTCAAGGATTGTTCCGCACCAAGCCCGTCAGTCCACGACACGACGGCATAGATCATCAGCGGGCTCCAGAACTTGAATCGGGTTTCGCTGTATTGCAGGGAGTTGCGCCCCTGGGTGCGCCACACCGACGTCAGAACGCCGTCAACGACGGCGGTCTCAAAAAAGGAGGTTGGAGAAGGCTCGGGGACGTAGCCGAACTCGAACTTGCCGCCGTCAACGTGGTACCAGGTAACTGAAGCGCCCTGCGGTGCATTGCCAACCCTTATAACGGAGGCGCAGGTGTCGTATTCCTGGCCTAGGTATCCGACCGCTGTCGCCGGTAGATCCTGAATGAGGTATGGCGCCGACTCGCTTGGTTGTGGTTCCGGCGCGCTGACGGTCAGCGTTGCCGGCTCGCTAATCGCCTGCCCTGCCTGGTTAGCGAACACTGCACGGTACTGCGTACCTGACTGGTCGAGAGTCGCGGCGGCCACGGTCAGGCCCACGGCAGCGGCGCCGCTGACGTCGGCCCAATCCCCTTCGCTGACCCTTGACTGCCACTGAACTGTCGGCTCGGGTGTCCCGGTGGCGGCGGCAACGAACGTGGCGTCCTCGCCATCGGCGACGGTGAGGTCTTGTGGATGCTCGGTGACCGTGGGGGCCTGTTCGGCGGGGTCGGCGTGAGCCGGTACAGGCGACGCGGACACCACCAGGGCCGTCGCCGCTACAACTGCGAGACAGGTGCGCGCCAGACCAGGCGCGCTGACAGAAGGAAGGTACACGGGTGGTCCTTTCGGCGAAGGATGATAATCGGATGTGTTCAACTGGATAGTTCCGAACCGCCGGGGGAGCCGACCCAAGCCAGGCGGCTCCCGCACCGGATAATACGAGCCCGGGTCTGGTTCGCCGGTTGGACGAAGCACGGGCGCGGGCGTGTCATGCCAGAACCTCCAGCACGTTGCTGACCAGGTAGTTCATTAGGATCGGGCCGCCGGTTGAGCCCCAGGCGGAACCATCCACCAGCACGATCTGGTCCTTTGAATAAGCGCCTAGTTCAGTGAAGCCGGGCACTTGTTGGGCCTCGGCCAAGGCCAGTTCGGCGCCGGACAAGTCCGCCGCGCCGCCGGCGTTCGGGTTCTGGACCGAAGAGCCGCCCAGGGTGCCGAAGAACATCCAATCGGCGTCGATCTCTTGTAAGTTCTCCAGCGAAACCGGTTCGGAGTGGCCCCGGCCCAGCCGGTCCTGGCTGGGCGGGCGGGCCAGGCCCAAGTCCTCCAGCGCCCGGCCGGGCAGCAACTCTTTCAGAATCAGCGAGGCGGACGTCCCCTGCCAGCGCACAATCGAGAAAGTCTGCCCCTCGTAGCGGGCCAACTCAGGCTTGGCGCTGGCCACCCGAGCGTCATATTCGGAGATCAGGCGAGCGGCATCGTCCACCAAGTTGAGCGCCTCGCCGACTAGGCGGAGGTTGTCGCGCCAGTCGCCGCCCGCGAACCCGGTGTAGACCACCGGCGCGATCTGGCGCAGGGCCTCAATGACGGGCGGGTTGTTGTTGATCGACGTGCCGTCCACCAGGATCAGGTCCGGTTTGGCGGCACCGATGGCTTCGAAGTTGGGCTGGGCTATTCCGCCCAGCAGCGGCAGAACACCCGCCAGGTCAGCCTGGTAGTTG
>JAIRNM010000362.1 GCA_031258055.1 Bifidobacteriaceae bacterium | reverse complement strand
CCCAGCGACTGGGTTCTCGATCACGGCTCCAACGTAGACCTGACCTCTGACACCGTTGGGCAGTCACATGGATAACCCTTGCGGCGGCTGGCCAAGGTAGGGTCGGCGACATCGGCCGGAGAAGGCCCAGGCGCAAGCGGCCGGGCGTCGGCGGAGATCACCGACCTGCTACGGCTGGGCGACGTGCGCGAACTCAACCTTGACTTGAGCTGGCGGCCCCGGCCGGGCCGGGACCGCCTGCGTGTGCCAATCGGTCTAACACCCGAAGGACGGCCAGTCGCCTTGGATATCAAAGAAGCGGCCCAGCAGGGCATGGGGCCGCACGGTTTGATCATAGGCGCCACCGGATCCGGCAAGTCAGAGGTCCTTCGCACCCTAGTGCTGGCTTTAGCGCTGACCCACTCACCGGAAGCGCTGAATTTTGTGTTGATCGACTTCAAGGGCGGAGCCACCTTCAACGGCATGGCGGACATGCCGCACGTCTCAGCGGTGATCACCAACCTGGGCGAGGAGTTGTCGCTGGTGGACAGGATGCAGGACGCGCTGCTCGGTGAGATGGTACGGCGCCAAGAACTGCTCCGCGACGCTGGCAACTTCGCCAATGTGTCCGCCTATAACAAGGCCCGCGCGACCGACCGTCCTGACCTCAAGCCGCTGCCAGCGCTACTGATCGTGGCCGACGAGTTCTCCGAGCTGCTGGCCGCCAAACCGGAGTTCATCGACACGTTTGTGCAGATCGGACGCCTGGGCCGGTCATTGGAGGTACACCTCCTGATGTCATCGCAACGGCTGGAGGAGAGCAAGCTGAAAGGGCTTGACTCGCACCTGTCATACAGAATCGGCTTGAAGACCTTCTCCGCGGCGGAATCGCGCGTCGTGCTGGGTGTCGCGGACGCCTATGAACTGCCGTCGCTGCCCGGAGTGGGCTACTTAAAGCCCGACCCGACTACTCTGACCCGGTTCAGAGCAGCCTACGTCTCGGGGCCGCCACCGGCCCGCCGCAGGCGCACCGCCCCGATCACCAACCTGGCCCAGCAGGTGCGGGTGGAGTATTTCACGGCCGCGCCCGTCGCCGTCCGGGCCCAGCCCGAAGCGCCGGCAATCGAAGAGACTCTGGAGCAGGACGAGCTTGAATCGCGATCCACTTTCGACATAGCCGTCGCGGCGATGGCTAACCGCGGACCCACCGCCCACGCTGTCTGGCTGCCGCCACTTGAGATCCCCGATACTTTGGACCGATTAATGCCAGACCTAGCCTTGGATCCAAACCTAGGTTTGGTCTCCCCCGGCTGGCGCGCGGCGCCGGACTTCGCCGCGCCGATCGGCGTGGTGGACCGGCCCATGGAGCAACGCCGCGACACGCTTCAAGTGTCGCTGGTCGGCGCGTCGGGCCACGTCGCGGTAGTCGGCGGCCCCAGATCGGGCAAGTCAACCGCGCTGCGGACGTTGGTCGCGTCGATCGCCTTGACCCGCACACCGCTCGAGGTGCAGTTCTATGTCCTGGACTTCGGCGGCGGCACGTTCACAGCACTCGCGCGCTTAGCGCACGTGGCGGGAGTAGCCGCCAGAATCGACGCCGAAGCCGTACGGCGCACCGTGGCCGAGGTACGCGGCATCTTGAACGCCCGCGAATTGGCCTTTCGCGACCAAGGCATCGACTCGATTGAGACCTACCGGTCGCGCCGCGCCGAAGGGCGGGCGGATGATGGCTACGGCGATGTCTTCCTGGTAGTGGACGGCTGGGGAAGTCTCAAGACCGATTTCGAAGAGCTCGTGGACCAAGTGGCGGACATAGCCGCCAGAGGGCTGACCTACGGCATTCACCTAGTGGTGTCCGCCCTGCGTTACGTGGAAGTCAGGCAGAACGTCATGGACCTAATAGGAACCAAAGTGGAACTGCGGCTCGGCGACACACACGACTCGATCTACGGCCGCCGCAACGCGGACAACGTGCCGAAGTCGATCCCCGGTCGAGGGCTGACGCCGACCCAGCATCACATGCTCGCGGCATTGCCCCGGATCGACGGCCAACAAGACGCTGGCACTTTGGCCGACGGAGTTGACCACCTCGTGTAGGAAGTGGGCCGCGCCTGGAAAGGGCCAGCCGGGCCGAAGCTGCGGCTGCTGCCGACCCTTTTGACGCTAGACGATCTAAGGGCCCGGGCGGTCGCATTCGATCAGGTCAGCCAGCGTGAACCGATCACCAACCACATCCTGCTCGGCGTGGACGAACAGAACCTAGCGCCGACCGGCTTGGCGCCCGACGACCATCTGCTCTACCTCTATGGCGACAGCGGATCCGGCAAATCCAGCATGCTGCGCGCCTACGCCTATGAGGTGATGCGGCTCTACCAACCCGACCAGGCGCAACTATTCGTAGTCGACTACCGCCGCGCGCTGCTCGGGGACATCCCGCCGAGCTACCTGTCCGCCTATCTAACAACCCACGAATCAGCGCAAGAGATGATGGCTGGCTTGGCCGCGACCGTCAGGCAACGCCTCCCAGGGCCGGATGTCACGCCCCAGCAAATCGCTGAGCGCTCCTGGTGGAAGGGCAAAGAAGTGTTCGTGCTGG
>JAIRNM010000316.1 GCA_031258055.1 Bifidobacteriaceae bacterium | reverse complement strand
ACCTCGTCAAGCAGGTGGTCAATCTGAGCGGTCATGTCGTTCCCTCCTATAGCAGCTTGTCAAGCACGCTCTTGGCGTGCTCCCACTGGGCTCGGCCGGCGGCCTGGGCGGCCCGGCCGGCGGCGGTGAGGCGGTAGTACTTGCGGCGGCCGCCCTGCGATTCGTCGCCCCAGTAGGCCTCGACGCGGCCGCGCGCCTCGAGGCGGCGCAAGGAGGAGTAGAGCGTGGCCTCCTTAGGGTCGTATTGGCCGCCAGCCTCCAGCGCGATGGTTTTAGCGATTTGGTAGCCGTAGCGATCCTGGTCAAGGAGCGTTTTCAGGATCATCGTGTCGATGTTGCCGCGCAGTAGGTCCGGCGGCAGACCGCTGTTCTCATCCACGCAGAGCAGTGTATAGCACATTACCATGCCTGTCACGGTACCTCGTCACGCAGGTACGATGCCGACCCTCTTGGTCCCGATTCCGCAACGACCCACAACTCGCACGCTCTGCGTCGGAGTCGGTTAACTCAGGTGCAGGCGGGTGGCGCCGAAGTGGACGATGTCGTGCTCTGAGTGGGTGGCGATGGCGACGTCTCGGCCACGCAGCCGGTCACGGATGTGGGCGCGCAGGGCTGGGAGGCTGTCGGCATCGACCCCAGTGAAGGGCTCGTCGAGGCAGACCAGTTCGGCGCCGGGCGCCACTGCCCGGGCCAGGGCGACGCGGCGGCGCTGACCGCCGGACAGATCGCGTACTGGTCGAAGCCAGACCTCCTCGGGCAGGCCCACGGCTCTAAGCTCGGCGGCGATGTCCCTGTCCGTGATCTTGCCGGGATGGGCCACCCGCACATTGGCAACGGCAGTCAGGTGCTCAATCAGCCGATCATCTTGGAAGACGGCGGCCTTGCGGGCAGGCGCGCTGACGGTCCCGGACGCGGGCCGCAGCAAGCCTAGGACCAGCTTCAGCAGGGTCGTCTTGCCCGAGCCGTTGGCGCCGGTGACGGCCAGGGCCGAGGCCTGGACGTTTATCCCGCATAGGACGGGCTCTTCGCCGTAGGCGAAGCTGACGTCAGACATCACGATGATTTCGAGTACCGCCTTCCCAAGGAAACCTCGAAAGCGGCCAGGGCGGACAGGACCAGTTTCTCGAACACGAACGAGCAAGCCACGATGACAGCCGTCCAGCAGAACAAGTCGCCGGTGGCCAGGAACAGCTTCGCCTGGTAGAGGCGCTCGCCCATCGAACCGTCAGGAAGGCCGATCACTTCAGCGGAGACGCCAGCTTTCCAAGCCAAGCCCAGGCCGACACGGCAAGCGGCGATGAAGAACGGCAGCACGGCAGGCAGGCTGATCGCCAGCCAGCGCCGCCGGGCCGGAATGGCGAAGACGCGCGCCAACTCGCCCATGCCGGGGTCCTGACGGCTGATCCCTTCCTCGACGTTGGCAAACACGATAGGCCCCACCATCAGCGCCGATATCGTCACCGACAACCAACTGGAGTCGGCCCAAATCAAGACCAAGACGATGAAACAGACCACCGGCACCGAGCGGATCGCCCGGACCAGAGGCGAGATCAGCGCATCCAGCCAGCGGTTCAGCGAGGCGAACCAGGCCCCCATGGCGCCCACCGCCGCACCCAGGGCAAAGCCGACGGCGATACGGGCTCCCGAATACCCCACGGTGGCCCAGAATCCAGCGGTCGGCGCTAGGCGCGCGAAAGCGGCCAGCACGTCCAATGGTGAGGCTAGCAGCGCGTCGTTGCCAACCAGTAGTGCCGCCGCCTGCCAGACAGCCAACCAGAAGGCGGCAGCGAACAGGCCACGCCAGCGGAGCCGTTCAAGCGGCGTAATAGAAGTCATTGCCTGGCAGGGCCCCGCCCACCGACTCCGGATCGGCTTGATGCAACACTGCCAAGTAAGCCGATACGGCGGCCTTGCAGTCTTGGCCGCCCAGGAAGGCCAAGTGCGAACGCGGGATGGCGGTTTGGGCCAACTCCGCGCTGGGAACAATCCCCAATTCTTCGATCAACGGCGCGACCTGGTCCGGATTGGCGTTGGTGTAATCGATTGACTGCCGGTACTCATCCAGGAAAGCCTCGAACGCGGCAGAGTCCTGCTCGGCGAATTGGTCGGCTACCACCAGCACGCCGGTCACCAACTGGGTCTGGGAGATCTTGTCCCATTCGTCGGTCAGGTCGAGGGCTAGTTCCAAGGACGGGTCCTTAGCCAGCACGGTGGTGACATAGGGTTCGGGCAGTACCGCGATAGCCGCCTCCTCGGCGGTTAGGCGCGCGGCCACTTCCGACGCCTCGGACAGGTATTCGACTTGCGCTTCGACTCCGTTCTCAGCCAGAAGGTACTCCAGCACCCATTGCGGGGTGGTGCCTTTACCGGTGGATAGGACCTTCTTGCCAGCCAGGTCCCAGATGGCCTCAACCGACTCATTCTTAGTAACGATGTGGAGAACACCGAGGGTGTTGACGGCGGCGACTTTGATCTTGGCCCCTTTGGCGTAGAGCACCGCCGCCAGGTTCGCCGGGATGGCCGCCAGCATGGTCTCCCCCTTGATCAGGCCGGGCGTGATCTCATCGGGCGCACCGTGGAGCGACAACTCGAAACCTACTCCGGCGGCACTGTCCTGGTGGTCCAACATCCAGGCCAGCCCCATGGTGGTGGGACCTTTCAACGCCGCCACCGACACGACAGAGGGCGATGCCGACGGCGCCGGGTCCGTCGACTCGTCCGCGGCCGGGCCGCAAGCGGTCAGGCTGGCCGTAGCCACCACAAGGGCAATCAATCTCGCTTTCATGGTTCTTCCTCTCCGGCCCTCAAAGCATCCCGACCGGGTCAGGCGACCCGGCATAGGGCGAGAACAGTTGGCAGGCATCGGTTGGGCTATCCGGGACCAACTGGTTGAACTCTCCGCGCGGCGTGTAATGGGTGTGCAGCAAGTCGTGGGAGACGTGGCCACATGGTTCGCCCAAGAACTCGGTGTACAAGCGTTGAATGTCCGGGTTCTCGTGGGATTTGCGCAGGGTCTTGGATTCGTCCGCCCGGTAGATCGCTTGCAAACGTTTCTCCCGAATCGCCGGGGTGGTCGGCCGGGGCTGGCCGCCGCCACTTATGCAACCGCCCGGGCAGCCCATCACCTCGATGAACAGATACGGCGAGGTGCCGGCCGCGACCTGCTCCATCAAGACGTCAGCACCGGCCAGGCCGCTGGTGACGGCCACCTTGACCTCGACCCCATCAAGGAAGGCGTAATCCGCTAAGGGATCTTCAATTGTGAAGGCTGCCTCCTTGATCCGGTCCAGACCGACAATCGGCGCCACATGCAGCTCCTCGAATGGGAGTTCGCGCCCAGTCACGATTTCGTAAACTGTGCGAAGCGCTGCTTCCATCACCCCGCCGGTGACCCCAAAGATGTCCGCCGCGCCGGACGACAACCCCAGCGGGTAGTCGAAATCGCTGTCCTCCAGCGCTGCGAAATCGATGCCCGCCGCCCTGATCATCCGAGCCAACTCGCGGGTGGTGAGGACGGAGTCGACATTTG
>JAIRNM010000195.1 GCA_031258055.1 Bifidobacteriaceae bacterium | reverse complement strand
GCACTCGCTCCCCCGAAGAGAAGAGGGCTTACGATTTCGCCAGCGCCCGGCTGGTGCCTGATCCGGTCATGCGCGCAAATGTCAGCGAGTCATTGACGCTGCACGGCTACTTGCCTCTGAAAGCGCAGTATGGCGTCAGCGTCGCCGCCCTCATTATGAGGGCTCGCCGGATGGGGTTGATCTCTAAAGACCGGGTCCGGAGCCTGCACATCCAGCGTTCATCGCAGGGCTGGACTAAACACGAGCCCGTCCCCGTAAAGCCCGAAACGGCACTGTTGTTTGGGCGATGCTACGACCGGGCCTTCCCCGGATGGTTTAACAACCAAGTGGCTGAGGAGACGGGTGTGATGGCCTCGCTGCTGGACGAATGGATGCCGAGTCACGCGCGGCAGGACGCGGTCGCGCCGGTCATCTCTATGGCTGAATGGAGCGCGAGCCGGTAGGAAACTGCCATCCACGCGCTTGGCGTCCCGGTGGATGGCAATTCTGGACACCGCGTCGGGGGACGGGACGGTGACGGGCGCCTGATGGGGCAGCGGTAGGCTCGGAGCATGTCGAACACGGAACAAGTCTTGGTGTTGGTGAAACCCGACGGTGTAAAACGCGGCCTGGTGGGGAAGGTTCTAGAGCGGGCTGAGGCGCGCGGCTACACGATCGCGCGGCTCGAAATGCGGTGGGCCACGCCCGAACTGCTGGCCCGGCACTATGCCGAGCACAAGGACAAACCTTTCTATCCGTCGCTGGTCGAGTATATGACTTCCGGTCCGCTGGTAGCCCTCGTGTTAGAAGGGGCCCAGGTGATTGTCGCGTTCAGGACTATGGCGGGCGCGACCGACCCGGTCAAAGCGGCGCCGGGTACGATCCGCGGCGACTTTGGCCGGGACTGGGGGACGGGTGAGATCCAGAACATTGTGCATGCCTCCGACTCGCCTGAATCAGCGGCGCGAGAAATGGCGATTTGGTTCCCTCAGGCTTGATCCGGCTGGTCCGCAGCCGCACATGGTCATCGTTAGACCGATTCGTGGTCTAGTCTTTTGGGAACGCGAAGGCGCCTTCGAGGCCCTGAGCACCAATAGATATGTAATGGGGGAGCGTTTTTATGGCAGTAAGAAAGTATGGAGTCAGCGCGGTCGCGCTGGCCGCCGCCGCCGCTTTGGCCTTGGCTGGTTGCGGTACGAAGGACGAGGGCGGAAGCACCAACAAGTCGACTGGCGGTACGACCACCACCAGCGGCGGGGTCGTCAAGCTGAACGGCACCGAGCCCCAAAACCCGTTAGTCCCAACTAATACGAACGAGGTCGGTGGCGGTCGTATTATCACGAACCTGTTCGCCGGGCCGGTCTATTACACGGCCGATGGCGCCACCGAAATGGATGTCGCTGAATCAGTCGAATCCGATGACAACATCACTTGGACCATCAAGCTGAAGTCGGGTCAGAAGTTTTCCAACGATGAGCCGGTCAACGCCGACTCCTTTGTGAACGCCTGGAACTATGGCGCCCTCGGCGCCAACGGCCAGCTCTCGGCCGACTTCTTCAACCAAATCAAGGGTTATGACGAAGTCAACTCCGTGACGGAAGCACTACTGGCGGAACTCGAAGCTGAAGGCAAACCGGTTCCGACCATGGAAGGCCTGGTCAAGGTTGACGACTTGACCTTCACCGCTGAACTGACCGAGGAGGATCCCTTTTTCAAGATGCGGCTCGGTTACAGCGCCTTCTACCCGCTACCAACCAGCGCTTTCGATGACATGGCGGCGTTTGGCGAGAGCCCGGTCGGCAACGGCCCTTACAAGCTGGACGGGGATGGCGCCTGGGAGCACAACATTGAGATCCGCTTGGTTCCGAATGAGTCGTACCAAGGTCCGCGCAAACCGGTCAATGGCGGCGTCACTTACGTGTTCTACCAGGACCGCGACACCGCCTACCAAGATCTTCTGTCCGGCCAGCTTGATGTGCTTGATGAGATGCCAGAGAGCGCCCTGTCCAGCTTCGAGACGGATCTGGGTGATCGCGCTGTCAGCGATCCCGGTTCGTTGTTCCAGTCATTCACTATCCCGGATCGGTTGGCCCACTTTGGCGGCGAGGAAGGCAAGCTCCGTCGCGCCGCGATTTCACGGGCGATCGACCGCGAGTCGATCACCAAGACGATCTTCCAAGGCACTCGGACGCCAGCCAAGGACTTCTCCTCGCCTTTGATGGAAGGCTGGTCTGGCGATATCCCCGGCAACGAGGTACTGACTTTCGGCCCCGACAAGGCCAAGGAACTGTGGGCCCAGGCTGATGCGATCTCGCCTTGGGAAGGCGAGTTCCAGATCGCCTATAACCAGGACGGCCCGCATGGCGTCTGGGTTGAAGCGGCTCTGAACTCGATCGCTAGCACACTCGGCATAGCGACCAAGCCAGCGCCGTATCCGACTTTCCAGGAGTCGCGCACCGCTATCACCGACCGGACTATCCAGACGCCGTTCCGGTCCGGTTGGCAGCCTGACTATCCGTCTATCTACAACTACTTGTCGCCGCTGTATGGCACGGGTGGCGGTTCTAATGACGGCGACTACTCGAACCCGCAGTTCGACGCGTTGCTGGTCGAGGGAATCTCCGAGGCCACCCCGGCTGACGCCGCCGTCAAGTTCAATCAGGCGCAGGAGATCCTGCTGAAGGATCTGCCAGCTATTCCGCTCTGGTATCAGAACTCGAGCGGCGGGTATTCGGAGAATGTCGAGAACGTGATTTGGGGTTGGGACAACGTGCCGATCGCTTACCAGATCACAACCAAGTAACGCGTAGTAACGAACGGGTTCGCGCTACTAGTAGCGTTAGCCAGTTCGCCCTGACCCGTTGGCTTGAGCCCGGGCCTCCTCTAGAGGGGGTCCGGGCTGACCAGCGGCCAAACGCCGCTTAAGGGGGCAAAGGAGACTAGATGGGCTGGTATGTCGGGCGTCGCTTAGCGCAAATGGTGCCCGTGTTCCTGGGAGCTACGCTCCTTATCTACACAATGGTCTTCCTGCTTCCAGGCGACCCGGTCAAAGCCATGTTTGGCGAGAGGCCGGTGAACGAAGCGATACTTGAACGGATTCGCTCCGAGTACAACCTGGACCAGCCGTTCATAGTGCAATACGGCTTGTATCTCAAAGGTGTTCTGACCGGCGACCTGGGTACGTCTTTCAGCGGGCGGCCAGTCGCTGAAGTAGTTCAACAGGCCTATCCTGTGACAGTCAAGCTAGCCTTGATGGCACTCGTTATTGAGGCTGTGATCGGCGTGGTGGTCGGCGTCTTCGCCGGGCTGCGCCGCGGCAAGCTGTTCGATTCGACCGCGCTGGTCTTATCGATGGCATTGATCGCGGTCCCGACCTTCGTGATGGGCTTCTTGCTCCAGCTCCTGCTCGGCGTCAAACTGGGCTGGCTTCCCACCACCGTGGGCGGAAACCAGTCAATCAAGGCCCTGCTGATGCCAGCGTTGGTGCTCGCATCGGTGTCGATGGCCTACGTCATGCGCCTGACCAGGACCTCGGTGGCGGAGAACGCTACGGCTGATTACGTCCGCACGGCCACGGCCAAGGGGCTCGGCCGACGGGCCGTGGTCCGGCGCCACATTCTGCGCAACTCATTGATCCCGGTGGTCACCTTCTTGGGGGCTGACCTGGGTACTTTGATGGGCGGAGCAATCGTGACGGAGGGGATCTTCAACATCCCCGGCGTGGGCAACACCGTGTTTCAAGCCATCACCCGCGGCGACGGGCCGACCGTTGTCTCAATGGTGACCATCCTGGTGGTCGTGTTCATCATGTCCAACCTGCTGGTCGATCTCCTCTACGCCGCGCTCGACCCAAGGATTCGCCTTGTCCGCTGATACCCCCAAGAACAAAGACCAGGTGCCCGATGCCGCCCGGCCGGCTCCCCCCGTCGGCTCGCCGCCACCACCGGAGACCGAAGGACGCGAGGAGGCTGGGGTGGACGGCATCGGCCAAGTGACGCCGGGAATGGCCGAAAAGCAAGCCGAAGGTGCCAAGGCCGTAGGGCGCGCGGCGGTCGCCAAGACCGAAACGGCGACTGAGCACTTCTTTGCGGACTTCGATGAGACCGAACTAGGGGACGTTGACGCGCTGGACGAATCGGTGCCGCCCTCATCAATGTGGCGGGACGCCTGGCGCAAACTGAGACGCCAGCCGCTGTTCACAATCTCGGCTCTGTTGATTGTGCTGGTGTTGGCGGTGGCGCTGTTCCCAGGCTGGTTCTCGCAGGCCAATATGAACGCTTGTTCACTGGCCGATTCGCTGAAGGGGCCGCAGGCGGGTCACCCGCTCGGGTTCGACAAACAAGGCTGCGACATTTACGCCCGCGTCATTCACGGCGCCCGCCCATCGGTGCTGGTCGGAATCTTGACGACACTCACCGTTGTGGTGCTGGGCGGTGCCATTGGGGCGCTCGCCGGTTACTACGGGCGCTGGCTTGACGCCGTTTTGTCGCGGCTGGGGGACGTCTTCTTCGCCATTCCGGTGGTGCTAGCGGCGATCGTCTTCCTCCAGTCGATGCGGGACCGGGCCGGAGTCGTGGGGGTGGTTGCGGTCTTGGCGGCCTTTGGCTGGCCGCAGATGGCCCGCATCACGCGCGGGGCGGTGTTGGCGATCCGCGACTCAGATTTTGTGACGGCGGCCCGGGCGCTCGGCGTCTCACGCGGCAAGATCCTGTGGCGCCATGTGATGCCGAACGCCGCTTCACCCATGATCGTGACGGCGACCGTTTCGCTTGGAACCTACATTGTGGCTGAGGCGACTTTGTCTTTCCTTGGTTTGGGTTTGCCCTTGACTATGAGATCCTGGGGCTGGCAGATCGGCGATGCTAAGACCTACCTGCGCGAAGCCCCGGAGCTGCTGTTCTGGCCCGCGTCGGCGCTGGCCATCACCGTGTTGGCCTTCATCATGCTGGGGGATGCGTTGCGTGACGCCCTCGACCCGAAGGCGCGTGGCTGATGACCGCTCAACCGCTCTTGTCGATCCGCGACCTGGAGGTCGTCTTCCGTTCCCGCACCTCGACGGTCAGCGCCGTGCGGGGGGCCAGTCTTGATCTTTACGCCGGGCATTCGTTGGCCATAGTGGGGGAGTCGGGTTCTGGCAAGTCGACCACCGCCCATGCCGTGATTGGCCTGCTGCCGGGCGGCGGTCGTGTTACCGGCGGCTCAATCCGTTTTGACGGCCAAGAGTTGGTCGGCGCGCCCGCCTCCCGCCTGGTCGCTTTGCGCGGCAGTGGCATTGGCCTGGTGCCGCAGGACCCGATGTCTAACTTGAATCCCGTCTACCGGGTGGGAGCCCAGATTAGAGAGTCGCTGCGCGCCAACAACGTGGACGTGTCGCGTTCGACCTACCGGGCTTTGCTGGAGTTGACCCATGAGACGGACCTGGCGGATACCCCAGCCGCCCGGCTCTATCTCTCATCGGATGGACGGCGTGACCTCCTAGCGGCGCTCAGTGAGCGTGGGGTGGATGTCGAGAGTCTGGCCGACCGCCTGGTGGTGGGCTTCACCACCCGCTTGGAGGTCCAGTCGCTCCTGCGCCAACTCGGCCTGCAGGATGCCGCCGCGCTGGCCGAACGCTACGTGGTCGGGGCCTCCGCCACCGACCGGGTGGCCGGGTTGCTGGCGGAGGCCGGATTGGCCGATGCCGCCCGCCGCGCCCGCCAGTACCCGCACGAGTTCTCGGGCGGTATGCGTCAGCGCGCACTCATCGCTATGGCCTTGGCCGCCCGCCCCAAGCTGCTGATCGCGGATGAGCCGACCTCCGCCTTGGATGTGACTGTGCAGCGTCAGATTCTTGACCACCTTGGTTTGCTGACCCGCGAGTTGGACACCGCTTTGTTGTTCATCACCCATGATCTGGGGCTAGCGGCCGAACGGGCCGAACAACTGGTCGTCATGTACAAGGGCCGGGTGGTTGAATCCGGGCCGTCGTTGGAGATCTTGACCAATCCCCGCCATCCCTACACCAAGCGCCTGGTGCAAGCCGCGCCCTCCCTCGCTTCGCGCCGCATCCAGCAGGCCAAGGACCAGGGCGAAGAAGCGGCGGTGATCGCTGTCTCGGGTGGCGAAGGCCTGGTCAAGGCACCCGACTTGCTGGAGGTCCGAGGCGTGTCGAAGGTTTTCCAACTGCGTGGTTCGCGTCCTTGGGACCGCACTGATTTCACGGCGGTCGATGACGTCTCATTGACTGTCGCCCGCGGTTCGACAGCGGCGCTGGTAGGGGAATCCGGCTCCGGCAAGTCGACGGTCGCCAATATGGTGCTCTCGCTGCTTGAGCCGACGAAGGGCACCATTGTCTTCGATGGTGTGGACACCGCCTCGCTGTCGCGGCACGAATTGTTCGATTTCCGCAGCCGGGTGCAGCCGGTCTTCCAGGACCCTTATGGCTCGCTTGACCCGATGTTCTCCATCTTCCGGATCATTGAGGAGCCGCTGCGGACCCACCGTGTCGGTGGCCGCGCCGCGCGTGAGGCTCGGGTCCGGGAGCTGTTGGACCAAGTGGCGCTGCCCGCCTCAACCATGCGCCGCTACCCGAATGAGTTGTCAGGCGGCCAACGCCAACGCGTGGCGGTGGCCCGGGCATTGGCCCTCCAACCCCAGTTGGTGGTCCTCGATGAGGCTGTGTCCGCCCTTGATGTGCTGGTCCAAGCCCAAGTCTTGGAACTGTTGGGCCGACTCCAGCGTGAACTGTCACTGACTTATCTGTTCATTACCCATGACCTCGCGGTGGTCCGCCAAATGGCGGACCAGGTCTATGTCATGGAAAAAGGCCGTGTGGTTGAACAAGGCCCAACCGACCGTGTCTTCGAGGAACCACTAGAGGAATACACCAAGGCCCTGCTAGCCGCCATCCCCGGCAGCTCCATAAACCTCCACCCGCGCGGACACTAACGGGGATAGGCCTAATCACTGGAACGTTGCCCTGGTCAGGGGCCTTCTTGTAGGGCGGTGGCGGGTTCTAAACGGGCGGCCCGGATGGCGGGGGCGAGTCCTGCCATCACCCCGACGGCGCAGCCGAGCAGCGCCGCCGCGCCGACCAGGC
>JAIRNM010000435.1 GCA_031258055.1 Bifidobacteriaceae bacterium | reverse complement strand
GTAACAAATGACGTAACAAATGTCGCAATAAACGATCAGGTGCTGGCGCTGCTGCGCGACGACCCGCGAATGACGGCAGCCCGAGCGGCCGAGCGCCTCGGCCTGTCCAGCCGCCAAGTCCAACGGATTGTCAAAGGTTGGAAGGAAAAGGGAGTTCTAGCCCGCGAGGGCTCTTCGAAGAGCGGGCGCTGGGTTGTCTGGGAGGCGACGGATGAGTGAGCTACTGCCCACGCTTCAGGCCGGAACGATCCGCCGTTCGTTGACGGACTACTTGACAACCACCTTCGCGTTGGCTGACGCCGGGGCACAGTCCGCGTAAGACCGAGCGAACGCTCGTTGATCTACAGCGCGATGACCCGTGCCCGCGACGAGTTGGTGGTCATAAGTCGATGACCACGGGGGCGCCGGGCATTTTGTGCGGTTTCAGTGGTCTTGGTTTATCGCGGCTTCACGGCTGGCCGCGGTCGGTTCTTTCGGCCCGCAGGTAACGGTCACGGCCGGTCAGGTCGTGGCCGGTGTGGGCGTCATCAAATAGACCGTGTTCAGTGGCGGCGCGACGCAGCGCCTCCCCCTGAGAAGGATCATGCTCAAGGACCACCACCCCGCCCGGCTTGAGCAGGCGCGCCGCCGCCGCCAGGAACACCAACGGCGTTTCCAACCCGTCCGGACCGCCGCCAAAGAGCGCCGCTGGCGGCTCATATTCGGCAACTGAGGGACCGAGTTCCGCGTCATCTAGCAGATACGGCGGATTAGCCGCGACCACCGCCACTCGGCCAGCCAGATCGCTCAGAGGGCCAGCGGCCGTGGCGACTTGGACGGCATCGACCCCGACCACCGTTACACCCAATGGCTCCAGGTTCTCGCGGGCTTGCCCGGCGGCCGCCCAGGCCCGCTCAACCGCGATTACCTTGGCGCCGGGTACCTCGCTCGCCAGGGCGGCGGCGATCGGTCCGGCGCCCGTCCCCAGGTCAACCGCCAAGCGGTCGACCGCTGGAAAGGCGCGCAGCGCGTTGATGGCGGCGCCAGCCACGACCTCCGTCTCTGGGCGGGGAATGAACGCCCCCGGGCCGATCTTCAACTCCAGGTACCGGAACGGCGCCCGGCCCAAGACATATTGAAGCGGCACGCCTTTCTCCAGTTGGTGCGCCGCTTTAGCGTAGGCTTCGGGCAGCCGCAAGGACCCAACCTGGTTGCGGGCACGCAGTTCACCCAGGGAAAGGCCGAGCAGGCCAGCGGCCAGCCGTTCATGGTCAGGTGTCGGGAAGTTCACCTTTCGATGCTACGTCGACTTCGGCCAGGCCGTCCCCACTTGGGCCGATGCCGTCGCCTCCCCCGCCGCATGACGGGAGCGGGTGTAACGAGAGGGGGAGACGACCAGATCACGCGACTCCGCTTCGCTCCTCGCGCGATCACAGGGCCGGGCTTCGGTCGGCGCGGGATTACGACCCACTCAAGTCAACCCGCGCGAAGTCGCGGGATCTCGGGGTTGAGGCCAGCGGAAGTCGGCCCGGTTGGCCGTATCCTCGCGCTGGAAGTGAATCGCGGTGGCTTGTTCCCAGGCGTCGAGCAATGGCGCTTCCCAGTCGCCGTCGCGTTTGAGGACGCGGGCGCGGCGCAACTGGACCGGTCCATCCAGCCAGATGATGAGTGGCCCATAGCGGTCGGCCGCGCGCGGGGCGCAGCCACAGCCTTCAACCACCAGACAGTCGCTGGCTGGGACCTCGACCCAAGGACCAGACGGCTGATCGGCTAGCCAGTCATAGGCCCGGAAACGGGCCGGCCGCCCCTCCCACCAGGGACGCAATACGAGTTCCTCAAGTCGCGCGAAGGCACCCTCTAAGCCAGTCCAGCCCAGATACAGGTCTTCTAGGTGAACCAGCGGCACAACCATGCCACCCGCCAATGACCGGCCAAAGGTGGTCTTACCGGCTCCGGCCGGGCCATCAATCAAAATGAGTAGCCGACTGGTTTCGCCTGAGTCGGCCCTGGCGCCACCGTTCAGGGAGCACCGACCCACCGGCGTAACCCCGCCGCCGCCGCTAAAGCGGCATTCAACTGCTCTTTGACTGACTCCGGCGCGGTGCCGCCCAGGCCGTCACGCGCAACCAGCGAACCCTCAACGGTTAGTACTTCGCGCACGTCCGGTGTCAGCCTGGGATCAATCCCCTCCAGTTGATCGACGGTCAATTCCCAAAGCTCCTTTCCTTCCGCCTCGGCCAGTTTGACGGCCCGACCCGCCGCTGCGTGCGCGTCGCGGAACGGCGTCCCCTTCTTAACCATCCATTCAGCCAGATCGGTAGCCAGGGAATGACCGGCCGCCGCCAACTCCGCCATCCTCTCCACATTGAATTCCAGTGTCCCGACCAGCCCCGAGAGAGCCGGGAGGAGAAGCGAGAGGGTATCGGCGGCATCGAACACTGGCTCCTTGTCCTCTTGGAGGTCGCGGTTGTAAGCCAGCGGCAAGCCTTTCAGCGTTGCCAACAGCCCCGTCAAGTCCCCGATCAGCCGACCGGCTTTGCCGCGCGCCAGTTCAGCGATGTCCGGGTTCTTCTTTTGCGGCATGATGCTTGAACCGGTCGAAAACGAATCGTGCAAGGTGACGTAGCCGAACTCGGCCGTCGACCAGATGATGATCTCCTCCGCCAGCCGCGATAAGTTGACGCTGATCAGAGCGGCGATGAAAGCGAACTCCGCGACCACGTCACGCGAGGCGGTGGCGTCGATCGAATTCTCGGTCGGCTCTCCCATCCCCAGGTCACGGGCCACGAAGGCGGGGTCAAGGCCCAACGTGGACCCGGCCAAAGCCCCCGCCCCGTAGGGCGAACGGGCCGCCCGCCGGTCCCATTCCTGCAAACGTTCGGCGTCCCTGAGCAGCGGCCAGGCGTGGGCCAGCAAATGATGGGCTAACAACACCGGTTGGGCGTGCTGCATGTGGGTACGCCCAGCCATAGCCGCATTCGGGTGAGCGGCGGCCTGTCCAGCCAGGGCGTCGACCACATCCAGCAGCCCGCCCACAATGCCGCGCGCCTGTTCGCGTAACCACAGCCGGATCAGCGTGGCGATTTGGTCGTTGCGCGAACGCCCAGCTCTGAGCTTGCCGCCCAACTCCGGTCCAGCCAACTCGATCAGACGCCGCTCCAGCGCCGAGTGAACGTCCTCATCGAAAGCGGCGGGCACGAAGGCGCCGGTGCGTACTTCCTCCTCCAGTCGGTCGAGCGTGACTTTCAGGTCATGCGATTCACTGTCGGTCAGCAGCCCGGCCTGGTAGAGGGCTTGGGCGTGGGCCGCCGAACCAGCGATGTCCAACCGCGCTAAACGCCAATCAAACTGAGTGGAACGCGAAAGAGCTACCAACTCTGGCGACGGACCGGCCGTGAACCGTCCGCCCCAAAGGCCAGTCGGCTCCGCGGCCTGATCGGCTTGGCTGGCTTGATCGGCTTGGCTGGCTTGGGCGGTCGGGGCCCCGGGCGCGGCGGACGGGCGGGCATTGCTTTGATGATCACTCACGCGGGCCAGGTTACTCTCCCGTACCCTCCCCGGCGCGCCGGGCGCCACTTGTGTCACCCCTCGCTCTCCCCAACCTGGGACGATGCCGTCGGGGTAGGTGGACGGCATCGCCACCCGGTGTCCGTAACTCAAAGAACCGGCCCGGTAACCCCCAGTGGTTGGACTTACGCACACCCCAGCCAGACCGTCCGAAACGGCCCCAACGCCGTGACTTGGGACGATGCCGTCGGGGTGGGTGGACGGCATCGCCACCCGGTGTCCGTAACTCAAAGAACCGG
>JAIRNM010000343.1 GCA_031258055.1 Bifidobacteriaceae bacterium | reverse complement strand
GAGAAGACCGGTTCGGTGGAACTAGGGCTGGTCGGGTCGAACCAGAGCCCCTGGGCCTTGCAGTAGGCCTCGATCAACGCTACCTGCGCCTCGGAGCGGCCAGTCAGCCGGTAGTAATCAAGGGTGACGTCATCGACCGGGAAGATGCCGCAGGTTGAGCCGAACTCTGGGCTCATGTTGCCAATGGTCGCCCGGTTGGCCAGCGGCACCTGCGAGACGCCTTCACCGTAGAACTCGACGAACTTGCCGACTACGCCGTGTTGGCGCAGTTTCTCGGTGATAGTCAACACCACATCGGTGGCGGTCACCCCTTCCGGGATGGCGCCGTAAAGCTTGAAGCCGACCACTTTGGGGATCAGCATGGAGACTGGCTGGCCCAGCATGGCCGCTTCCGCCTCAATTCCGCCCACACCCCAGCCGAGCACCCCCAGGCCATTGACCATGGTGGTGTGTGAATCAGTACCGACACATGAGTCGGGGTAGGCCTGCCCGCCGCGTTCCATCACGCCTCGGGCGAGGTATTCAATGTTGACCTGGTGGACAATGCCGGTTCCCGGCGGCACAACCTTGAATTCGCTGAAGGCGCCCTGGCCCCAGCGCAGGAACTGGTAGCGCTCGCGGTTGCGGTCGTATTCGATGGCGACGTTGAGGTCGAAAGCCTGCGGCGTCCCGGCGTATTCAATGATCACGGAGTGGTCTATCACCATCTCGGCCGGCGCTAAGGGGTTGATCCGGTTCGGGTCTCCCCCCAGGTCAGCGACGGCTTCGCGCATGGTGGCCAGGTCCACTACACAGGGCACACCAGTGAAGTCCTGCATCACCACGCGGGCGGGAGTGAACTGGATCTCGACTGACGGGTCGGCGGTCGGGTCCCAGTTCGCCAGGGCTTGGACTTGGCCCGCCGTGATGGTGGCGCCGTCTTCGTTGCGCAGGATCGATTCCGCCAGAATCTTGAGCGAGAAGGGCAACCGCTCCAGCCCTTCAACCGCGTCCAGACGGAATATCTCGTAGTTGTCGCCGCCAACGCTCAACTGCGAGCGGGCGCCGAATGAATCAAGTGAGGCCATGAGTTTAGAACTTCCCTTTCTGGGCTTCCCGTTCCCGGTCCGCCCCGCAAGTATCTCGACGTCGAGGTAAACGCTTCTACCTTAGCAGTCCAATTATCGCTCTTTTTCCAAAGTCCCTTGACCAGCCGGGGCAAGTGCGCTAGTTCCCCCTTCATTTCGCTCCAGCGAGCTGGGTCTTAGTGCCTGTTTGGGTACCCGGCGCCGAGCGAGGGCGGCCATTGCCCGGCGCCGCGCCGAAATGGAAGCGAACTTCCGTCACGCCTGAAGGCCCCACTACAGTGGGCCGGTCGGTCCCCACCAAGGCGCTTCCAAAGATGGAGGCTTAGGAAAGGATAGACATCCATGAGCGAACGCGACAGACCACCGACCAGGGCAAATGCGCCAAGCGAGAAGGCCGGAACAGCCGCAGGCAAGGGCCATGCCCTCTCGCGGCGGGCCTTCCTCGGCGGTGCTAGCGCGGTGGCCGCGACAGCGGGACTGGCGGCCTGTTCGCCCGCCTCGCCCAGCGATGGCGGGGCCAGCGGCACGGGCGCGAAAGGGGGCGGCGCGGCATCGGGCAACGGCAAACCGGCCTTCCTCAGCCCTCCGCCGCCGCCCACCAAGATAGACGCGGAGGAGAGCTGCGAGGTCCTGGTCATAGGCATGGGCCTGGCGGGCACTGCCGCCGCGCGCGAGGCGACCGAAGCGGGCAAGACCGTGATCATCGCCGAGAAGCAAGCCGAGCAGGGCTACACCGTGGTCAACATGGCGGGCGATTTCGGTGTTGTCGGCTCGCAAGTCCAAAAGGACCTGGGTATTGAATGGGCGCCCAAAGGCGAGATCGTCGGCCAATTGCAGAAAGACATGACCTACCGCTCCACGCCGGCCCTGTTGAACTACTGGTACGACCATTCGGGCGCGGACTTCGACTGGTTCATTGAAGGCGCCGACTATGAGGTGCTTCCCTCGAGCGCCGCCAACAAGTCCACTGACAAGGAATTCTATCTGCGGCCCAAGTGCTTCCCAGCCTTGGAAGGCTACGACTACAGGACCGAGTATTACCCGTTTTTCCACGGCACCATAACGACCAACCCGAATATGCAGTGGGCCTGCGACAACAGCCGTGAAATCGCCGCCGCCCAAGGCGCTAGAACGCTTTTCGACGCGGCCGGCGAACAACTGATAACTGATGACTCCGGCCGAGTGGTCGGCGCCTACCTGAAGAGCTCTGACGGCGCATACACCAAGGTCAACGCCAAGGCGGTAATCCTCGCGACCGGCGACTTCGGCAACAACGAGGAAATGCGTGAGTACTACGTTCCTTGGACGCTTGAATTCCAGTCCCACTACCCCTCGCTCGACCCAACTGGCTCGCCCTGCAACACCGGCGACGGCCACCGCATGGGCATGTGGGCTGGCGGCGAGATGGAGCTTGGCCCGCTGGCACCGATGACGCACCACATGGGCGGCCCGCTCGGAGTCAACGCCTTCCTGCAGCTCAACCTGGAGGGAAAGCGCTTCATGAATGAAGACATCCCGGGCCAGAACATTGCCGACCAACTCTCGCGCCAACCCGGCCGGGCTAGTTGGCAGATCTTCGACTCCAAATGGCCGGAGCAGTTGCTCACCCAGCCGACCGGCCACGGTTACGTCAACTACTTCGTGCCGGACGACAAGATAGCCGAATACGAAACCGTGCTGGCTGGCTTCGGCTTGGGTTACACCACGCGGGCCATGGTAGAGGATTTCGAGGGCTTACTGAAAGCGGACTCCGTTGAGGAACTGGCCGCCCTGATGGAGCTTGACCCGGCCACCGTCAAGGCCGAGGTCGAACGCTACAACGGCCATTGCGCCGCTGGCTACGACGAAGAGTTCGGCAAGGACAAGCGTCGGCTCCACCCGGTGGCGGAGCCGCCCTTCTACGCTTTCAAGTTCGGCACAGCCGGGATGCTGGTCCAAATGGGTGGTCTGAACACCGACCTTGACATGCACGTCCTAGGGGCCGATGGTAAACCGATTCCGGGGCTCTTCACCGCCGGCAACAACCAAGGCGGACGCTTCCTCGTGGAATACCCAGTCACCGTGGCCGGGCTGAGCCTGGCCTGCGCGCTCTCCTTCGGCCGCCTAGCCGGCAAGAACGCCGCCGCCGAGGTCTAGGACAGCAGCGAAAAGGCCGCCATGCTAACCCCGGGGGACTGCCCCTGCTTTACGCGTTTCCCCAGGTCAGCGCTGTGAGCTGCCCACGTCACCGCAGCCCTGGGCCCGTCCGCCCATCGGGCGTCCATCGGCGATGCCGCGAGCGACCGCTTCCCCTCAGGCTCGCTCGCGGCATCGCTCAATTAACCCAATATCGGCCCTCGTGGGGTTTGGCGGTGATGAGGTCGCATTGTTTGGTGACGGGTGGGGTGGCGTCAGGGTGGTTGGCGCGAAGTTCACAGCCGAATGGATTTTAGCCACCACGTCCGTCCTGGACACTGACAACCACATTTTGGCCGTTCCCGCGCCCTTCCTGGCAGCGACCCTGGGCTAATAGCTGTTCGCACCACCGGTTAGATTTCGCCTCTTAGGTGTTCCGCCAGGTAGGGAACGGCCGGGATGACTCGCCCTTTGCCCACTGGGGTGATCAAACCAGCCGCGACTAGCCGTGCGCGGGTCTGCTGGGCGCTGGGCGCACTGACACCGAGGCGTTCGGCTACCGCGCGGATCGTACTTGGGCCTGAATCGGCGACCATCGCAACCAAGAACTCTCTGTCCCGGTCCGACAGCGGGTGCAGCGCTGGTTTGAAGACCGAGTCGTCAAGTGCCCGGCGGGCGGTGGCCAGGGCCAAGTCGACCGTGTCGGCGCTGACGACGGCATCGTCCCCGGTGTACTCCAACAGGTAATAACCCACTAGCTGGAGTAGGTACGGATAGCCGCCGGTCGCCTCCGCGGCCCGCTCCAGGTCGGCTGAGGCGATGGTCTTGCCCAATTCCTTCAGGGTGCGCGAATAGTGGACCATGACGTCTGGGACAGGCAGCGTACCCAGGTTGATCTTGTTCGCCCGGTGGAGGAACGTCAGTGCTTTGTCGTTCAGGACAGCCGAGATCGCGCCCGGCAGCCCGGCCACGGCGATGGCGATGTTGCGGCCTTCGCCCACTAGCTCCTGGTAGGCGGCAGCCAATTCCGCGATCTGGGCAGAATTCGCCGTCACCTCATCTACCAGCAACAACACCCCACGGTCAGCCTTTCCTAGAGCCTCGCTAGCGGCAGTCAGCCGCGCCCTGAAACTCCCCTGCGGCGTTGCTTCTGGCCCGAATGTGAGCCCAACCGACAAGCCGAGCACCCCCGCCGACCCGCCCGCCGCCACGCGAAGGATCGCCTGAGTGGGTCGTCATCCAATGCGCAGCGAAGCGCCACCCCACGTCATCCCGCGCGGAGCGACATGACCACGATTGCCTACGGCCACTTGGCGGTCCGGCGCGATGTGCTGGCTGACGCCGAAGGGTTGGAACTCGCTGTCATCTACGGCTCCTGGGCCAAGCGGCTTCACGGTCAACGGGGAGTTTTCCCACGCGACATCGACCTCCTCGCAGTCGGAAAGTTGCCCGCCCGAGCCTTCCACGACGTAGGCGAAGTCGCGAGTTCGAGGCCGCACCTGCCGGTCAACCCGAAGCAGGTCTCGTCCGGGACCTGGGCTACGGGCACCGACCACTGTTAGGTCCCCGGCTTGCCGCGAAGCCGGGGTCCGATGGTCGTCGATCTGCCTCCTCCCCAAAGGCTCCAATGGTTTCCCGAACAAGCACTGAGTTGACCCGGGGCGAGTTTAGGAGGACCGGGTTTGACCGTGGAGTAAACCGGGCAACGGGCCGGTGAATTCGCCCAAAATGGGTTCGCAATTTGGCGGTTAACCGGCGACCAATAACCTCTCGTTTGAAGTGAAGTTGACCAGGAAGAGCGTTGTCATATAGGTGGTTTCGCAGTAGAATGGAGTATGTTTACAAGCCCCGAAAGTGACGGCCTCAAAGGTGTGGCCGGGAGTTTGAGTGGGGGCAATGGCGGG
>JAIRNM010000226.1 GCA_031258055.1 Bifidobacteriaceae bacterium | reverse complement strand
GGCCCTGGCCTGGCTGTTGACGCCTGTCACCGCCGCCTTGCGCGGAATCGCCTGGCTCGCGCTGCGGGCGCTCAGGGTCACGCCGAAAGCTGAGGTGGCCTCGGCTTTCACCGCTGTCGAGCTAGCCGCTATTGTCCATCATTCGACCGAAGCGGGGGTCTTGCCCGATGCCGACGGGCTGATCTCCGGCTCGCTGGAGTTCTCGACCAAACAAGCCGCCGACGTCATGGTCGCGAACGCCGATCTAGTAACGGTTGGCGAAGGTGTCACGCCGGGCGAACTTGAGAGGCGTGTCGCCAAGACCGGTTTTTCGCGGTTCCCGGTGCGCGGTGCCGATGGCGCCCCAGCCGGTTATCTCCACATCCATGATGTTCTGGATTTAGTTGGCGCTGACAGGCGCGACCAGCCCGTCCCGTCCGGCCGCATCCGACCGCTGGTCCGGGCCGAAGCCTCAGATGAGATCGAAGACGTCCTCGCCACCATGCAACTGACCGGCTCGCACTTGGTGGCCGTAGACGGCGGTGTGGTGTTCATGGAGGACGTGCTGGAGGAGTTGGTCGGCGAAGTCAAAGACATCATGAACCACTGAAACCAGGTCCGTCGCTGGCGCGTGGCCGGGCCGGTGGTCATGGGCTGGGGCGGCGCACGGCGAAGCCGATCCCAAGCAGAGCCCCGAACCACAATCCGGAGAAGCACGCGAAAACGGCAGCGGAACGGTCAGCGAAGGCCGCCCCGAACAAGAGCGCGTCGACAGCCCCTACTCCCGCGAAGGCATAAGCGAAAAACGCCCAAGTCGGGGCGAAGCGGGCGACGATCAGGTTACCTAGCATCACGCCCGCTACAAGCAATGGCAGGGCTTCCAACGATCCGCCGGAGTGACCGGCGGGAGAGAGCCAATTGGAAGAAGCGAGTGCAATTACGACCAAGAACACGGCGGCGCCGAGGGTAGCCGCCAGTCCAAAGAAAAGAGCCACAACTCGCCGCCGGGTCCGGCCGTTTCTGGTCCGCTCCGGTAGGTGCTGACGCGGTTCCTCCTCTACGTCATCTGGCGGCGGGGTCTTCTCAGCCCCGGGCGAGGTCTTCTCAGCGCCATTGTCAGCTTGGAAGGCCTCACCGTTGCCGTCAGTCGTCGTGCCCACGGTCTGCCCGCGACTGGAGTCGAGCAGCACCAAGCCCACCAGCGCCGCCGCCACGCCGCCTATGATCGCGAGCACAGCCAGCGAAGGACCTGCGCCGACGTAGCTTGATAACGCTGTGGCTGCAACGGACAGTCCTGCCGCCCACAGCCCCTGCACCAGTAAGGCCTTGCCCAGGCGTCGGGAACGGTCCTCACTTTCAGGGTCAGTCAGACGCGGAACGGGACGGCGCGTCGCTGCCACGGCCAGGGCCGCCAAGCCAATCATCCCAGCGCCAAGCAAATACGGCGCGTCAACAGACGAACGCGACCGGTCAAAAAACCCGGACTCCTCAAACAGATGCCATACCGTGTATGCCGCTATGACCGCGAACCATGCTCCCGCCCCTCTGCCAACGAAACGACCAATGGCAACGCCGATCAGCGCTAGGCCGACCAAAACCCACGAACCATCACCGCCAGCGAGGTCGCACGGCGTTTTCGCCGACCAAACGGGGTCAAGGCAGGCTCCTTTGGCCACCCCGAAAATTCCCGCCAGAAACGACCCGTACGCTACCGCGCCCGCCAAGCCCCAGACGACCCTGGACCCGGCCCAGTCCAACTGGACACCTGGAACAGGCGGGCCAAGGCGCCTACTGGTTGACAAGAACCTCATCCCCGTCGCCGCCAACCCAGCGGCCACCAGCACGCCGGTCAGCAACAACCCGAAGGGAGGCGTGGCGCCCCGTCCGGTGGCGTCAGCCACGGCCATCAATACGATGAGCACTAGAGCCGATCCAGCTAGTGCTGTGCTCCCACCTCGCCACCAACCATGCCGCCAGCGACCGCCGGAAAGCCCCGGCGCTTCAGGCGTGTCAGGCACCGGGGAATCAAGCTCATCGTTCATTGTGAGCTACCGCCGGTTTACCAAGACTGACTAGCCTGGTCAAAGCACCGGGCGGACATGCTGACCCGCCCTTCTGGACAGACGGCCACGGGTGTGGCGGAGGCAAAGAACGAAACCCCCGACAACCAGCATGGCTCCCCAGGTAGCGACCGGGAGGATCGATGCGCCGGTACGTTCTAGGGCCCCGGGGTCGGATCCTGCGGCAGCGGGCTTCCCATCGGCTGCGACAACGTCGGGCAACCTGGTCGCCGCGTCACTGCCCACGTGGCCATCAGCCGAGTCGAGGTTCCCGCTGTCCCTTAGCGCACCAGCGTCCTGCGCCTGTTGGGCACAATTAGCATCAGTTGTCGCCTCAAGGAGCGTGTTACCGTAAGCGTAGCCGCCCTGATCGTTCACGCCTTTGACCTCAACTAGTACATAGTTAGCGCCAATCTCTTCCGGCAGCACCAGATCGTGAAGCAACACCCCAGTCGAATCAGCTAGACCGCCAACCTGGGTGATCTCTTGAGGTGAATCGGCGCCGGTCGCCGCCGTGACAGTCACCGCCACGGTTGAGCCAGCCGCAAAACCGTTAACGGAAAGCGGAACCACTTCATTGGCTACGACTGCCCCGCACTTAACGCCATCGAAAGCATCAGTCACCCGGTGATCGGCGTACAACTCGACAAACGTTGTAGCCCGCACGCCCTCAACCACTTCCGACGAATACTCAGCCAAAACCGCTTCTGGGTCATCAACCACACCAGCGAACCAATCACCGCCGCTGTCAATCTCTCCGCTGTCCTCTGGGATCTCAGATACCCTAACGGAACTCACGCCCTCATAGCTGCCCGAGCCGGAACGAAAACTGCGCAAAGCCGAATAAACAGTTTGGGCATATAACTCAATCCCCTTCGCGTTCGGATGGAAGCTCCCCGACTCTGTTCCCACCATGCCCGCAATACCCGCGTCATTGAAGTCTTCATCGTCACGTCCGAGCATCACTCCGTTGACGGCGGGGTCGGACGAACAAACTCCCCGTCCTGAGAAGAACCATCGAGTATCTGCTACGAGGAAATCTGACTTCGGCGCCTGCGCCCAGACAATCCCGGCGAACGTGTCAGACAATCCGTTGACCCAGCTACGCTCGTCCGTGCTGAAGTAGTTGTTAACCGGTCCGCAGTCAAGCGGATTCCTTCCCGCACCGTCGAATAGTTGCGGATAGGTCGCGACCACTACTGGCGTAGCCTGGCCAACCCGGTCACGGATCGCCGAGTAAACACCGTCGAGTTCGTTGTTCATCAGCGCCAAACGAATCTTCATCCAGTCTTTCAACGCGATGTTCGTGGCGTCAAACCCTCTACTCATACAGTCGAAAACTGAGCAATTTCCGAGGATAGGCGCGAACCCCGCGTCGTTCCCGCCGAGCGATAGAGTCACCAAGTCTACGTCGGGATTCAAAGCGTCAAGCTGCAGTTCGTTGTGGATAAGGGGGCCATGCCTCGAACCCCGAGTCCACTGTTTCGCCTGTTTGACAATGTCGAAGTTGCCGATTGTCGCCCCTGAACAAGCCCGGAAACTGAACTCCCCAGCGGCACCGTCCCACGTCGCCTCATTCGCCAGGTACCGCATATACTCGTCGTCATAGACCAGCTTCGGCCAACTGTTCGCTGATCGGTGGCACATAAAATCAATATCGCTCTTAGACTCCATACAGATATCCTCCTCAAGCCACCCGAATGGTCCCCACCCTCGCCTGTAAGTACACTTCTTTTGGTCTATGTAAGGCGGGTTTCCCTCACCAGCTGCGTACGAATCACCCAAAGCGACATGCTCGAAGGTCCTCGGTTTGACTGTGAACGCCCAGTGCACCCGGCTCGGCGGCTGTCCGTCGGTGTACACGACACTCACCGTCGCCGTATGCTCACCGACCGTCACACCAGGCACGGTAGCCGCCCAGTTCCCAATGGCGTCCACAGTCGCCCGATACGTGTCGCCCTGATATGTCACCTCCACCCGGTCAATGTAACTGGGCTTAGTCGAACCAATCCCGCTGGTCAACTGAACCGGATCACGCACCGTGACGCACTGTTCCCCACTGGTAGCCGCGATACTTCCCAACGAGCTACCGCAAGATGATCCACTACCGACAGCGAAAGTCCTCACCTTCGTCTTATCCGATGCCCCCTCAAGCGCCGCTAGGGTGGTGGCCGACACGCTCGCCTGCCCGTCAGACAACATAAGCAGGAAACTGCTCCCCTCAGCACCTTCGACAAGGTCCAGACCGACAGTGACGGCCAGGTTGAAGTTCGTGTCACCATCACCTATGTAATAGTACTGATAGTCCCCAATCACGCCTCGCTTCAACGACGACGCAACAGTGTTGAAGGCCGGCGTGAGTTCCAGGCTGCCGTCGTCAGCATTAGGGTCAACCTCATAATGGCCAGGGTTGACGAACTTGTCTCCCTCGCGGGTCATCGACGCGGCCCCCGCCCCCATCCCGAACGCCACAATCGCCACCTGGATACGCGAACCCATATTCTCAAATCCCCGGAACTCAGCATTCAAAGATGCGATGGCCGAAATCTCACAATCCAACACATCTCCAACACTTCCGTCAAGGTTGTAGTCATCACGAGAATCCGTAACACTGTCGCCATTGCAGTCCAGGCCACGCGGCGAGTAAGTCGAACCCGACACGTCAACCAGGAACACAACGCTGATTGCCCGTTCGTCTACATCACTGAGGCGCACCGAACCTTTGAACTCCACATCACCTGGGTCAACAGAACGGTCTTCCAAGGGCCAATAACGCTCAATCACCGGCGCCTCATCAGCCGAAGCGCGGTCATACAGCGGTCGGGGCGTCAGCGGCGCGCCTAACGCCAAAACGGCGACACCTGCCGCGATCATTGTTCTCTTGCCATTCATGGGGGCTTCCTTTAGGAGGGCTTTACGGGGGCAACAGGCACGCGACTCCACGACGAGAAGCCGATGTCGCGCCCGATCCTACCAGCCTGTGCCTTGGTCCGCCGCCACGGTCTTTCCATCACTGTCCGCTATGGGCTCAGAGGCGGTGGGCCCAGCTGGCTTCCATGGCTTCTTCTTCGAGGTCGAGTTCGCGCATGATGCGGCGCATAACGGTTTCGTTGAGGCGCCCGGCGTTGCGTTCCGCGACCACAACGGACCGCTGGGCGCGCACCATTTGAGTGCGTAGTTCAGCGATGCGGGAGGTCAAGCGGGCGGCGCGCTGACGCATTTCTTCACGGTCTGGAGCCTTAGGGCCGCCCGCGTCCAGGACCTCGCGCGCTTCGGCGATCACTGAGGGCGGGGCGGTGCCGGTCAAAGTGAGCAGGTCGGCATCGGTCAGGGCGGCGTCGGGGTGCATCAAGGTGGCGGCTGCCGTCTCGCGCGCCAACAGCCCCTGCGTTGCCCAGGTGGCGATCTTTTCCGCTTCGCCCCGTCCCATCACCGCGGACCAGGCGTCAACTTGGCCGCGCACCACGCCCGACGCGGCCCGAGTGGCGAGCAGACGGACACGGGCCTCAGAGGCGTCATCTTCTTCGCGCTCATTGTCGCTGGAGATCTTCAACGCTCTAATGATGGTCGGCAGCGACAGCCCTTGGATCAACAGCGTGCCGATCGCCACCGTATAAGCGGCCAACTGGACGGTGGCGCGTTCCGCGAAAGGCGCGCCATCCACCCGCAAGGGAATGGCGGTGGCGGCGGCCAAAGTGACCACCCCACGCATTCCCGCCCAAGAGGTCACCAGCAGTTCCCGCCAAGTCAGCGGCTTGTAGGGCATAGCCCGGCGCCGTCGGAACCATTTCGCCTGGGCCGCCAGTTCGGTGGCGTAGATGTAGACCGGGCGCACGCCCAGCGTCACACCCAACACGACCAGGGACAAGAAGACGGCCGATTTCAGCGACTGGTCCGACCGGTGCACGTCCCAGATGACCCAACGCAGTTGCAAGCCGATCAAAGCAAAGGTGAAGGATTCCAACATCAGGTCGACCGAAGCCCAAATTGGTTCCTCGTGCAGGCGTGTCGCCACAGTGGTACGCGGCGCCGCCTGGCCAATGAAGAAACCGGCCGCGACCACCGCCAGCACGCCGGAGCCCTGGTATTCCTCGGCGATCCAGTAGGACACGAACGGCAGCATCAGTCCAATCACGGTGTCCACGGTCGGGTCGCGCAGCCCAGAGCGCGCGATCTGCGCCAGGTAAGCCAGGCCGATCCCGACCGACACCCCGACCAGCACCGCCAACGCGAACACCACCAAGCCCTGAGCGAGGGAGGCCCCGGTGGTGTAGACAGCTGCCAGGGCCAGTCGGTACAGCGTCAGCGAAGTAGCGTCGTTGATCAGCGACTCGCCACCCAGCAGCGTCATCACCTGGCGCGGTAGGCCAAGGCGACGGCCCACGGCGCTGGCGGCGACGGCATCGGGCGGGGCCACGACCGCTCCCAAAAGCACCGCTGCCGGCAGCGACAGGCGCGGGTCCAGCAAGTAGGCGGTCAACCCCACGACGGCGGTGGTGACTATCACCAAGCCCACGCCGAGGCGCACGATCGGCTGGATGGCGGCGCGGAAGTCTTGGTAGGAGCTGGACAGGGCGGCGGAGTAGAGCAGCGGCGGCAGGACGATGCCGAGTATCAGCTCGCTCGGCACCTCCACCTGGCCCAGCCCGGGCAGGAAAGACGCGACCAACCCGACAGCCAGCACCACCAACGGTGAGTTCCAGCCGACGCGCCGGGCGAAAGCCGCCACCAGGACAGCACCGAGGAGCACCGTAACGACGGTGAACTCGTTCATCGCGGGCGGCCTTTCTCAAGTCTGGGGCCGGGCGCGGGGCGCTCCGGGTCTATTCGTCGGTCTGGGTACTCTCTTCGGGGCTCGGCGGGTCGGTTGGTTCCTCGCCGTCCGCTGCGTCGCCATCCTCGGTGCCTTCGGCTCCGTCGGAGTCTTCGCCCAGGTCATTGGGCTGAACCAAGGCGACGATGTCGACGACGATCGCCTCTGCCAAATAAGCGCTTTCCTTGCCGGGCGTGAGGATCAACAAGCGCGAACCGACAGTCTTGCCGACTAACTGCGAGAAGGCGCTGAGAACCGAGCCGTCGCCATAAGGATCGGCGGTGATAGTGACCGGTGTGGGGCCGCGTTCCGACTTCCAAGTGTCGGTGTCATTGGTACCAGCCCAGTCGGTGGACGAGAAATGGACCAAGATTTGATCGCCGTCCTTGACCTCGGCGCCGGTGCCAGTGGCGATCACGGTGGTGGAAATCTCCTCTGGTGCGGGGACATCGGCTGGGATGGTGACGGTGGCGGGGCCACCGAGAGCACCGTTGATTTTCGGCCCGACTTTCGCGTCAGTCGGTTTGGCGTCCGCTTGTGCTTCCAGGTTCTTGTCGAACTGCTCCAAGATGTCGATGGCGACCACCAGGGTCGAGCCCTCATCGACTCCGAGGTATTGGGCCAAGCTCCCTTCCGAGGGCGGGATCACGCCCATCACCCTAGATCCAACCTTGTGCCCGACGATCACCCTGGCCAGGCCTACTCGGTAGGCGTCATCGGCGCGAACAGCGAAGACAAAGGGATTGGCGGAAGCGAAGGTGTTGGTCGGCATGTAGGCGGAGTAACTGGCAACCGTCTCGGTTTCGCCCCATTCCCAGATTGCCAGGTTGATGGACACCAAGTTATCGGCTTTGACCGGCTCGCCCGTGCCTTCCATGCCCTCAAGAACTTGGGCCTGGAGAGAACTCGGCGGCTTGACGTAAGGGGACTCCGGGCTAGGACTGGGGGCGGGAGAGTCAGTGTCGCCGTCAGCTGGGGTCTCCCCTTCAGCGGGGTTCGCTTCTTCCCCCTCGGCCGTTGTCGCCTCGGCCGTTGTCGCCTCGGCCGTTGTCTCCTCCGCCGCGGTCTCATCCGGCACCGGAATCTCTTCGGTGCCGGCGGTTTCTTCTTCGAGTGAAACCTCTCCTTCGGCCGGTGTCTCTTCGCTCGGGGTGGGTGAGGGCGAGGACTGGCCCGGCCGCAGCGGGTAGGCGATAGTCGGGGCTTCGCCGTAAGCACCTGTCAACGTGGGCAGATCCTTTGCGTCCACGGACACCCCGACCTCAGCCAAAGGCGAGGGTGAGGCGCTGGAATCATCGGGGTCGCCGGAGCATCCGGCCAGGAAAAGACTGGCCGCGATGCCCGCGGCGGCAAGCTTGGCAACTAATCGCACTTGAACTCCATCGAATGCCGGTTGGTTGGGGGCGAAAGATTCGACCTCCATCATCCCACACCGGCGCGGCCCGTGCCGACCCAGCGGTGGGGACAGCCCCGGCCATCGCCCTGCGCCCTACACCCCCAACTCAACTGGCGGGCAGGCGAGAAGCCCAAAAGCGGAGCCGTCCCCGGCTGAAGCCAAGGCCGCCCGCAACTCAGAAGGCGGCGATGACCGAACCGTCTGGCCAGGTATCCTCAATGAACTTCTTGACTTCGGGGCTGTGAAGCAGGTCGTTCAGTTTGACCAGGGCCGCGTCCGCTTTGCGATCAGTTGTGGTGACCAAGAAGTTGGCATACGGGTTGCCGTCACCCGATTCGAGGACCAGCGAATCAGTTGCCGGGTCCAGTCCGCCGTCAATCGCGTAGTTGCCGTTGATCACAGCGAAGTCGAAGTCCGGCAAGTTGACGGCCAGCAGTTTTGGCTCAATCTGAGTCAGTTCGACCTGGTTGGGCGAATCATCGGCCAGATCGGAGATCGTCGGATCGGCGCCGCCGGTGTCCTTGAGCTTGATCACACCGGCGCTCTCCAGCAGCTTGAGGCCGCGCGCTTGGTTGGCTGGGTCGTTTGACACGCCGAT
>JAIRNM010000426.1 GCA_031258055.1 Bifidobacteriaceae bacterium | reverse complement strand
CTCTTCCGATCTGAACGAAGCCGGTCAGCGCGGAACAAGTGCTACACCGCCGCAGCGAGGCAGACTTCCGCGTTGAGGACATTGGTTCCCTCACCGGAAGAGTTGATGTGCCAGGTTGGCTGGCAGCGGTCCAACGCCGTTTCGCCTTCCTTAGGGACATGGACGATGACGAGCGGCGCTGGTGCGAATGCAACCCCCGCGACGACTATGAAGTCACTGAAACGCTAGCCACGATCGCCAACCGGAGCACCGGCACTATCACGGACGGGTAGGGTCCCAGCGGCGGTGATCCGCTCCGGCGCCAACCTCAACGGCCGAAGCCGCCGGTCACTTCTTACCCCCCGAAAACAACCCGGAACAACCCGTCGCGACCCGCCCCAACCCGATAGAATTCTTGGCGGGCGCGCCGTTCGGCGCGCTTGTGACAAGGGAGAACCCGAACTAACCGGGATTATCCGCAGGCAACCCGAAGGGCCGCGAGCCCGCCCGGAGGTCGGAGGTTCAAGTCCTCTCCCCGGTACTTTCACCGCTACTCTTGTGGCCTGCGAATCACCCTCGACAAGAGAGGAGGGATTAGCGTGACGGGCCCAGTCCCCGAGTCTGAGATCGTCCTGTACCAGACGGAGGATGGCGCTGCTCGGATCGACGTGGCCGAACTGGGACGCCTGGTGGTCGCGCCCGACCGGCAGGGGAACGGCATCGGCACTCGGCTGGCGCTCCACGCCGAGAGGGTGTTCCCTGAAGTCATGGAGATCAGGTTGTTTACCGGCGAGCAGAGTCTGGCCAACATCCGTTTGTACTGCCGGCTGGGCTATCGGGAGTCGGGCAGGACTCCGGCCGACGGTTACGACCTCGTCCACTTCGCCAAGACGCTGGGGCAACCGGGCGGGGTTGGCGCGCGCGTCGGGGAGCTCGCCGGATAGATAGTCCGGCTGTTGAGACACGTCATCGCCGTCCTGCGTATCATCACTGAAAAGATGAGAATAGATCATGTGACGATTGGGGTTCCTTCCCCCCCGTCGGCACTGGGCGCAAACGCCGACGCGGAGATCTTGGGCCACCGCGAGGCAGCGCAGACACTGGCCGCCCCGGAATACAACAGTCGGCGGGTTGTGAGTCGCGGAGGCGGGCTCTGCGCCGAAGGCGCTCGCGTGCGCCGCGACTGTCCTCGGACGCTGCTGACTAAGGCGGACATGAATCTGTTCCGGAGACCGGGCCGGACTGGTCATCATCACAGACATCGCGTTGAATGCAGTCGCGTAGGCAGGACCATCGCATCGCTCCGCCCGGGACCAATGGTGGGTGCCCGGCGAGTTGCTCGCCAAGTTGGCCGCCTCGCATGGCGCCGACCCGTGCTATTTCTGGCCAGCCGCTACCGTGAGGGAACGCTACTGGGTCAAACGGTGGAAACTCTATTTGCCGCACCCGGAACGGGAGATGGCCTCGTGGCTGTGGCTCACTGTGTAGACTTCGTCGGCTTGAAGGCCCATGTTGGGTGGCGGCGCTTCGCCGCGAGAACAGGCTGTTCCGCAACCTGCTCAAGATCGCGCACGGCACGGCACGGCGCAGCACAGCCGCCTGCCCAGCCGGAGTTGGCGACGTTCGGTCCGGGTGCCGTGACGACGGCATCGTCGAATGAAGCGAAGTTGGAACTGTGTTGGCTGCTCTTCGCGGCCCGGCGTGACGTCTACGCCCGCGGGTGGCCCGGTCTGCGGCCGCAGTCATTGACCAGCCTTTGCCCGATGCCGTCCGTGCTGCCTTCACCGCGAACTTGCGGATTCGCGTGGAGGACTTGACACCGGCCTTGAACGCGGCTTTGCGTAACGCGGGAACTATCCCCAATCCTTTTGGCATGGTCAATTGGGCACACCAGATGAAGAGAATTGAAACCGGGAACTGGTCAGCCATCTCAAACGCGGAACGGTGGCCATCTTCGTTTTGGTCTCACGCTTGACTGGTGTCTGATTCCGCGCCGACCGATGACGTCAGCGCATCACCTGTTCTGGTGCCGCTTGGGCGGGATGACGCGGGTGAGCTTCTCACCCTCCAACGCGCCGCGTATGTGACGGAAGCCAGGGCGCACGGAGATCTGGGCCTGCCCGCGTTGACGCGGAGCCTGGCTGAAATGCAGGCCGAGTCGGCCTCGCCAGCGGTCAAGGGGTTCGGTGTGCGCGACGGTGGCCGACTGATCGGGGCGGTCCGTCTGGTCCGGTTGGGGCGGGTTGTCGAGCTTGGGCGGCTGGTGGTGGCGCCCGACCGCCCGGGGAACGGCGTCGGCACCCGGTTGCTGCTTCTTCAAGTCTCTGCCGGACCGGGCCGAGGGCGCCCCGCAAACGGGCGCCGACCGGTATGTCGACTATCGTCATTCTGGAGAGGAGGCCAGATCATGAACACTCATCTTGCCCGTCAGGCGGCAAGCCTGGAGCGCGCCCCACGCCTTCACCGCCGGTTCCGTGGACGGTCAGCGGAATTGTGATGACTGGGCGACCAAAGGACTGCGAGCCCGTGGACGTTGACCGCCGGAAGCTCAGGCTCCGCTACCCCGGCCACTGCCGCAGTTGCGGCCGAGAGTTGCCGCGCGGCACCCAGGCGTACTATTCGTCTGGCCAAAAGACGGTCTGGTGTTTGGACTGCCCGTCCGACCATTCCTCGCTAGAACCGGCAGAGACGGACACCGCCCCCGCGCCCGGCAACGCCGAAAACCCAGCGGCGGGAGCCCTTGGATACGGCCGCCCCGATGTCACTGCTGACACCAGTACCACGGCAGCCAGTAGCACAGCTCCCTCGCAGGAGGGCTTTGTCGAGGGAACGGCTGGCCATTCCGCCCGACGTGAATTCGAACGCAGACGCCAAAGGCGCGAGGACCGGATACGTTCCGAACACCCCAGAATCGGCGGCTTCGTCTTGGCGGTCACCGAGCAACCGCAGTCCAACAGAGCTTGGGACATCGGCGCGAACGGCGAGGAAACGCTCGGCGCCCGCCTCAGCAGAGCCGCTGGCCCCAGGCTAGGCGTGGTACACGACCGGCGCCTCCCAGGGACTCGGGCCAACATCGACCACACCGCTGTGGCGCCGGGCGGGGTCTTCGTGATAGATGCTAAGAAGTACAAGGGTCGGCCGGTGCTGAACACCACCGGTGGGCTTCTCAGCCCACGAGTCGAGAAACTAATGGTCAACCGCCGCGACTGCACCAAGCTAGTGACTGCGGTGCTGAAACAGGCGGAAGCGGTCGCTGCGCTCCTGCGCGAGCACGGCCATGAAGTCCCCGTCCACGCGATCCTGTGCTTCGTCGACGCTGACTGGCCGTTGATAGGCGGCGCGATTAAGACCCAAGGCGTGCGTGCCATGTGGCCCCGTCGGTTGGCCAAGATACTGGCGGAGCCGGGGCCACTGGGTGAGCCAGAGATCGCCAAGACGTTCGCCGCCCTCACCACCAACCTCGCCGCGCGCTGAAAACCCGGACTGACAGTCCGCGCAAGTGCTCGCACCAGGACTGCGATCACGGCTTCCGTCCGATGAATGTCAAAGGGCCACACTAAACGACCCAACGACCGATTTGCCGTCGCTATTGTCGTACCTAAACGCTGGTCTACCACCAACAACAGGTGCCAATCAAACGGATGGTGGATAGCTGTGCTTTTGCGCCTATGCCTTGGCTACAGTGGTCGGCTGCCATTCTGCGACGTACGAAGGAGAGCGATGCTTGGGATAGGTAAGTCAGTCAGGCTGTATCTAGCTGATGGAACGGTGGGAGGCCTGCGAACGGCCGGGATCATGAACTGGACCGGCCACGTTTCGGCTGTCCGGCGTATTGACCTGGGCGAACTGTTGCGGAGAAAGGAGTCCGGCAGGACGGGCGTGTATCTGCTCCTGGGAGACGACTTGGCTTATGTGGGCGAAGCCGACGTGGTTCGCAACCGGCTCCGAGCGCACGCCCGGCCGGAACCCGAGGGAGGCAAGGATTTCTGGACCGAGGCGGTGATCATCACCAGCAAGGACACCAACTTGACCAAGGCGCACGCCAGGTATCTTGAAGCGCGATCGACTCAGCAACGATGTGCTAATCGAGATGAGCGCTCTTGCCGACGGCGCAGGCTCCCACCCCACCAGATACGCTAGGACGAGCCGAAAGGAGACGCCCGATGCGCAACATGCGGCGCTACATGCACACACTAGAGCGGCTCGCCTGGGTCGTCGAAACCGAGCGGCAACAGCTTGGCTGGTCGCAAAATGAGCTGGCCGTCCGCGCGCGAACCTCCGAGACGGTCGTAGAGAACATCGAGCGAGGCGAGGCCGAAGATGTTGAGACGGTCAGGCGTGTGCTCCACGCACTAGGTGTGGAGATCTTGGTGTTGCCAGGCGAGTTGGCGGCTGCGCGGTGAAAGTTTTACACACTTGGCTGGAAGGCGTTTACGCGGGCGTGTTCACCGTGCGCTCCGAGGGGCGCGTTATCTTCGAATACGCCGACAACGCGCCCGCCACGCCGATCTCGGAGACGGACTCGCCCAGACCGTGAGGCAGGCGAACTGCGGCATGACGAGGTGAACTCTCCCAAGCCAATACTGATTGCGGGCCAGCGTTGAAACAATCGACAAAGTGCGGGCCGAACCGTCAACAATCGCCGGGCGAGTTCCTATCAGTCAGCCCGGCGGCATCGACCATCGCCGATCGGTGTTGCTCAGTGGGTTATTCGGCGGCGGCTAGGGCGGCGGCGGGCGGGGTTTTGGCGGCGCGGCGGCCGGGCAGGATCGAGGCGATCAGGCCGGTCAGGACGGCTATAGCGAGCACTGCCGCGACGCGGCCCACGGGCACCGCCAAACTCATGAAATCGGTCGCGGAGAACAGCAAG
>JAIRNM010000422.1 GCA_031258055.1 Bifidobacteriaceae bacterium | reverse complement strand
GCGCCGGTAGGGTTCTGGGTTGCGGCAGATGTCTTCGATTCGTTGTTCTAGTTCGGCGGCCGGGGTTTGGCAGACCGGCAACGTCAAGCCGGTGCGGGCTTGTACGGCATCGTAAACCGACTGGTCCACATCGGAGACCACCAGACGCCCTAAGGCCATCGCCTCGGCAGCGGCCACACCGTAGATGCCGAGACGGAACTGGTCTATGACAACATCGGCGCTGGCGTACAACTCTAAGACCGCGGCCGCCGTGATGCCCTCAGCTAGTACATAGTCGATCAGGCCGCGCTCGGCCAGGCGGCGTAACACCGGGTCGGCTAGATCGGTGCCTTTGATCAACGGGTTGGACGGCACGTGAACGACGCGCGGGGGTTTCCCCGGAGTCTGCGTCAGAGCCGGTGCCGACTGGCGCCGTTCCTCCGCACCCGAATCCAGCAGTTCGGCGGCCACCACTACTGGGCACCATTCGGCGCCGGGAACCTGGGATAGCAGATCGGGGGTGGAAACCAGTTGCAGCAGGTCCAAGTGAAGCATCGAACGGCGGTTACGCCGGGCCGTCGATTCTAGTTCAGCGGCTCTTTGGCGCAGCGGCGCCAAGGCGTAAGGGCTGAGCGAATGAGTGGCAATGTGACGCGAGGGCAGGCGGATATCAGAACCATGCCAAAGAACCGCCACCGTCAAACCGACTGTGTTCAACACCAAGGCTTCCCGGGCGGCGCTATGGCCGAACAACCGCCCGAACACCGGCCGCCCGGACTCCAACACGACGGCTTGAAAATGATCCGTGACAAGAGCGAACTGGGCGGACTGGAAGGACTTCGGCGCCGCCGCCAAGCAGATCGGCTGGGTGTAATCGGCCGCGAAGCCGAACACCGGATTGGCGCTGAACACCCAGTTCACCGCGCTGCCGGGGCCATAACGGTTCAAGGCTTCAGCCCAAGCGTGCCCCTGACCAGCGAAGTTAGCGGGCGCAATCAGAGTGCGCGGCCGAGATCCAGTTGGCACCAGCGCCAACTCAAGTTCAACTGGGGGACGGACCAGCCTCCATTTCAGCTTTTCAATCTGCTCATCTAGGCTGGGCGGCAAGCGGTGGCGCGAACGCAGTAGACGGGACCAGCCCCCGCGCGCCAGCGAACGGCCCATCGCCCTCCTTCCATCACGATCTAATGTGGTTACCTTATCGCGAGAGATACGAAGTTTGATGTGGCAATGTGTGCGGCCGCTGTTGGGCGCCAAGTTCTTGGTATTGAGTTCAAGCAAGGACTGGTTGGTGCGGGCCGTTCGGCGGTTGGAGGTTTGGGTGCATGGGAGATCGTTGCTCGGATTAGGGGTCTGGTTGAGTCGAACGGGAACGCGGCCGGGCTGGCTGAACAACTGGGTTTGAAGGAGTGCGACGTTGTCGTCGCCCTTGAGTGTTACGGGCTGTACCCGGAAGAGATTGATGTCTGGATCGACGTCAATGAGCATGAGGCAATGGTTGGCCAGTGCGGCTTGGGCTAAATGGAAGCTTTCACGCACCGTATAATTGATAAGCTGGACGACCGAAAAGGGCGTATTCTTGCGTCCGGAGGAGTGGTCTTTGGATCTGCCGACGAACTGCTTCAAGATTGGATGCTTCGAGAGCGAAAATGGGTGGAGAGTGATCTGACTGTTGCCAAGGCGGCGCCCTTTGAATATGATGCCCCTGAGTTCTCTTTTGACATTCTTGATGACACCGGATTCCGTCTCGATGAACTGCGTGGCGCCATAAGTATATGCATTCATGTCGATGAGTGCGGGAATATGCCTTCGCGTTCGCCACGCTGGCTAATTGGTGTGGACTTTAAGTTAGAAGATTATCCGGCGCCGGTTCACCGCATTGTGGCGCGCATTGGGGACCGCTGATTAATGCTATTGGAGTCGGTTACAACGCTTCAAGCGGCGCTGGTGGGAGAATATGAGCAGGCTCCAGGTATGTTCTCGGAGTTGGCTCGGCTTGAGACGGTGTTGGCAGCGACTTATCGTGATCGCGTTCAGTATGAACTCTTGCAGAACTCTGATGACGCTGGCGCCACGAGCGTTAACGTCCAGATTCGGTCAGACGGCTTGGTGTCTTGGTCTAACAATGGCCGCCCGTTTGACCGAGCCGACGCCGAGGGGTTGTGCAGAAGTGCGAGTTCAACCAAGATTCGTGGCGAGTCCATCGGATACCGTGGGATCGGGTTCAAGGCGTTGGCGGCGGTCGCATCAAGAGTCAAGGTCGAGTCAGCTAGAACGAGCTTTACCTTTGACCGGGAGGAGGCCGCTCGTCTGCTAGCTGCGGCTGGCGATTCTGTCGACAGGCGCAGTGTGCCTCTCACTCGCATTCCTACTCAGGTTGCCCGTTCGGACGTGAATGTCGGAGCCTCTTTTACGATAACCCCGAACAATCAGGTGGAAGATCGTCAAATCCTAGGCGCGATCAATCCACTATCCCTCTTGTTCCTTCGCAACCTCCGGGAACTGAATATCGAGACGCCGAATACGAGCGTGACCTTCGCTTTGGAGCGGAATGCCGACCGGCTGGTCTTGAGCGTGGATCGTAGGACTGCTGAGTTCGCCGTGTTACAAGACGCAAAAGCAACTATTGCAGTACCCCTTAATGACATGGCCTTGTCTTTGACGACGATCCGTGGTCGCTTGGCTTGTTTCTTGCCGGTAGATGACGCGCTGGGCGTTCCCCTGGTTATATCGGGGGATTTTCTCACTGATCCATCTAGAACTCATGCAGTCTTGGGCGACCCGTCGACTCAGACAGTTCTTGAAAACGCAGCCGGTGCGTTCGCGGCAGTGCTCTCGAATCCTCAACATCACTGGTTTGAGCGCGCATGGACGTTGATGATCCAGGCTGAAGACCCACGCTCAATCTTGGCGTCTGGTGGCGGCAGCACAGATTTTGTTTTTCTGTCGCGCTTACGGGATCACCTGGCCATCGCTTCGCTGCCTTTTACGATTTCTCCGATTCCGTTGCAACGAGAAGAACTGCGCCATCTTTTCCCAAACGGGGCTGACGCCGGCGACTTCTGCGCCGCTAGGGATTCCAGCGACTCCTGCATCAATCGAACTTATCCGCCATACGGCAATCCCTCATGAAGAGGGGTTTCCAGAAATTGTCGCGAAGTGGAGAACCGCTGAACTGAGCGTACTCGAGTGGCTCAATCGTCGGGGTTGGAACCTCCGGGATGTGAGTAAGCAGAACCTGGGCTACGACCTCGTTGGCGAAAACCCGGATGGTGATCTCACTATGATCGAGGTGAAACGGGTAGAACGCTTAGACTCGCGTTTCTCAATGACAAACAATGAGATGGGTGCCATGCAGTCTGAGAGCGGTCGATATTTGCTCGGTATCGTGGTGGGCGACAGTCGTTACGTACGGTTGATGTTCGTCGACCCTACCGATAAAGCCATACCCAGAGAACGAGTGTGCCGAGCTTGGGAGTGGCAATTCAATGATTGGGCAAGGTTTGGTACTTCTGTGATTTAGCGATTTTGGGGAGCCGCTGACAGGTTATGAATGCGGCTTAGTGATGGCCCAGGCATTCAGGGCATACGCCATCGGTCATAGCTTTTGCGGCTGAGCATTTAGTCTCGCAGCGTAGGCAACGTGTTCCGCGGAACACCACGGCTGGCGGTCGGTCGACGGCCACGGCCGGAGCAACTGGGTAGAGGTCGGCGTGAGCAGCGAACAAGCGGGGGTGCTCGCGTCCGATGGATCTGTGAAAGTCCTCCGCCGTGGTCGGCGGTGCTACCTGTCGTTCGACGAACAGCGCGACCAACGCCCGATACGCCGAGTGGGTCATTCTCTCCGCCAGGAACAAGTCGGGGTTGACCGCGGAAATTCCAGCGGCCACCAGGTCAGGAACAGCGAAGTCATCAACGTCCTCAGTCACTAAGAAGGCGGCGCCTGCGACCTCAGCATCCGCCAGAATTTGGCGATCCGGCATGCTGGTGGCCCCGAAACGACCGCCCACCTGGCCGGTCGGTCCAAGCGGTATCCCAAACCGCTCGCGGATCACCGCTGGAGGCGTGGCGCGGGGCCGCATGTGACGGGCTGCCTCCCCTTCAGCGGCGTGGCTCCAGACCCCGATGAACCCGCTCAGCAACCCACCAGCCAGAAGAAAGGTCCTTGTCACCCGCTTGGCAATGACATTTGCGTCCAAGAAGACAACCGTCGCCGAATCACTCACCGAACAGGTCTGCCCTGATCTCCTCGGCGGACAACTCCACAAGATCGCCCATCATCTGATACCTGAACCGCTCAAACTCCTCATACGGCACGCGGTTGCGGTTGCCCACTTTGACAGCCCTCAGTCGCCCCTCTTTGATTCTGCGGGAGATCGTGGAACGCGATACCCCCAAGCGGTCGGCCACCTGCTCGGGCGTGAGCATGCGCCGCCTACTTGTCAAAGTGACGGTCTCGCCTTCCGCCGCCGCCGCCCGCACGTACCGGGCGACCCGCTCCAACCAGGGCGCCGCATCGCCAGCCTTCGCCGCGACAGCGCGGACATCTTCAGGGTCGATCGTCAAAGTGGACGCTGCCATGCTCCTAGCATACCGATCATTGCACACTCTCGGAAGAAGAAGTGTGCACTAGCGAGCTGACGGTTCGGTCATGGGGCGCATCAGTTCGCGGTTGTATCGTTCGTACTTGCTCACTATGACCACTTGCGCATTGTCAATGAACGCGAGGCGATGGTGGGCCGGGCGGCGTGGGCTAAGCGCAAGGGCTTGGTCAGAGGCTCAGATGCTCTGGGCATAGCCCGTGCCGCAAATCCGCCACATCATTGAGACGCGCCTCGCAGCGGATGCAGACGACGCCTCGGAAGATCGTGTTCGGCTGGTCGGGGTCGGCGGGGATCGGTGTCGTGTCGTAAGCGTCAGCGAACCTTGTGACCAGGCGGGGATGCCTGTGGCCGAGCATCCGGTGAATTTCGCTTGCTATCCGCGCCGGGTTCTTCTGCACGGCCGCGAGCAGCTCGACGCCCTCTATATAAGCCTGCTCGGTGAACCGTGACGCCATGAAATAGTCAGGGTTCACTGCGCTCATCCCATGTGCCGCGAGGCGAGCGCGAAGTCATCGACATCGGTCGTGATCAGATAGCTGGCTCCCGCGTGGATCGCGTCAGCCAGCACCTGTCGATCCTGTGCTGTGCCAGTTGTCAGACCTGCCGTGCGCCGCGCGGTCGGCGACAGTTCAGTGCCGAGAATTTCTGCACGGACAACCGAGGTCCGTGATGCTTGTCCGCGGGCGTGCCGATCAGCTTCGACCTCGACATGCCTCGACCATGTCCACCGCAGACCATCAGCGCGCCCCGGCGATTAGCAGCGTGCGGGTGACCGGTGAGGCGAGCGCGTTGGCGTCGAGAAAGATCAGCGACGCGTCACTCACCGAACAACTCGGCCTCAATGTCGGTAGCGGACGCTTCCGCTAGGCGGCGCATCAGCTCGCGGCTGTATCGTTCGTACTCGTTTAGCGGGATGCGGTGGTGGGTGCCGACCTTGGTGGCGGCGATCTCGCCATCAGCGATCCGGCGCAACACTGTGGACCGAGACATTCCCAACCGCTTGGCGACTTCGGCCGGAGTCAGCAGCTCCACACGAGAGGAGAAGTCGACCACCTCGCCCCGCTTCTTCGCCGAGTCCAGGAACGCGCGCACGCGCGCCCAGTCATCATTCGATAGGCGTGCCGGGTTCAAGGTCATGCTGTTCACGTTCCCCAGCGTACCCCACTATGACCACTTGCGCATTGCCAAGTGTCCATACTGTCAGGCGGAAGTCTTAAGCCGCCAGCGCCTTCACCCAGACGGTGCCCCGAGGCGGACCGAACTTATCTTCCTTTTAGCAATAGCGAGAGCACAGTGCTCATGGGTCTTTGGTTGATTGCTTCTTCGCCCGTTCTATAGCCCGATACACCCATATATGGCCTAGTCATGGCTGCTTTCGCAAAATGCCGCGCCAGCTTTGGGAACCGGCGTGAGGTAAACGTGGGGCAGGACTAACTAGGCGGTGTCGCCCGCGGCCGCCGACTCACACGCCGTGACACAGGCAACCTCGGCTACCAGGCTCACCGCCTCGGCCACGTCTGTTCGGCGTCCAAAGACCGCGCCTGAGGCCTGTAACGTTTGACCGTTGGCCGGGAATTAACAAGTTGTGGAGGGACTGGTCCCAGCGATGCGAGGCGACCGCGACGCGCCCGAAGGGCGGCCAGC
>JAIRNM010000099.1 GCA_031258055.1 Bifidobacteriaceae bacterium | reverse complement strand
AGCCACCGACAGTGCGATCACCAGGCCAGAGACGACCTGAATGAGGTAGCTGGTAGTGGCCGGGTCGATGTAGGCCTGAGCTGCTGTTGGCATGGCCAACGAACACACGAGAGCTATCCAAGCGCCCAAGCCCACCATTCGCCATCGCCGGGTTCCAAATCTTGTCCCGCGTCTGTTCACTTGCCGAGTCCTCATCAGTCACAAACCAGAGCCATCAAACCATGGCACCTTACCAGCGCTCAGGGACAGTCCCGTACCACCTCGCCATGCCGGGACCATTGGCCCGGGATTCGTGTGGGTTGTTCGGCTGAACCGAAAGGCAGGCGCGACAATTTGCGAATCCAAAGTAAATATACTGGCTGAAAACTGGCCCGACACTTACAATCAATTCCATGATCCGCCAAGAGTTGCTCCGCGCCCTCGACGCTCTGGCCGCCAACGAAAAGCGCGATGTGATCGTGTACCTTCAGACCGGCAGTTCTAGGTGGACTGAGAAGCTGAGTTTCGAGGAACTCGCGGACCTTGTAGAACGCATCGAAGCCGTGTTCGCGGAGCCGAGCACCGCTCGGATCCTCGACCAAGAATTCGATAGAACACCAGTCGGCGCCGAATGGAAGGCCACTGCCGAAGCGGCACGCAAAGCAAACCCCAAGCAGCACGTGGAAATCCACGATCTACGCAGGCTCATCCACCAACACTGAGCCCGCTGCGCCCGACCCGCTGGCGCCGCCAACGCTGTCGCACTCCCAACTTGACTCTGCCACGAACGGCCGCTCCCCAGGGGCGGCCTTCTTGTTGTGTGGCGGGAGCGTCAATATGGGGTTTTAATTGATTGGCTTGTGCTGGGTTGGCTTTAGCCGTACGTGGCCGCACTGGCGAACCGATCAAACCAACAATCCAAGGAGGCGCTTGTGGCCCTTGATCCGAACCCTGACTGGTGGCGCGAGGCGGTCGTCTATCAGATCTATCCTCGTTCGTTCGCGGACTCGAACGGCGACGGCATAGGCGACCTGGACGGGGTGTCCAGCCGGGTGCCCTATCTCAAAGCACTCGGCATAGACGCCGTCTGGTTCTCTCCCTTCTACCCCTCGGCCCTAGCGGACGGTGGCTATGACGTTGATGACTACCGAGATATTGATCCCCGGATCGGGACGCTTGAACAATTCGACCAAATGGTTGAAGCCCTTCACGCCGCCGGGATCAGGGTGATGATCGACATCGTGCCAAACCATTCCGGCTCCGGACACCCCTGGTTCAAACAGGCTCTGGCTTCCCCGGCCGGTTCTGCCGCCCGCGACCGCTACATCTTTAGGGACGGCCTTGGCCAAGGCCAGGATCAGCCGCCATCAGACTGGCGCGGCATTTTTGGCGGGTCCGCCTGGGAGCCAGTCGGCGATGGCCAGTTCTATCTCCACTTGTTTGACCCGGCGCAGCCCGACTGGAACTGGGACAATCCGGAGGTCCGGGAAGATTTCCTGAAGACTCTGCGCTTCTGGTCTGATCGCGGCGTTGATGGTTTTCGCGTCGACGTGGCGGACGCCTTAGCCAAGGACCTTTCGGCCGATCCACTGCCAACCGCCGCCGAACTCGAGGCGCTGCCGCCCGGGGCAGAACACCCGCTCCGGGACCGCGGGGAAGTCCACGCCATCTACCGCCAATGGCGCGAGGTTTTCAACACCTACGACCCGCCCCGGACCGCCGTGGGCGAGGTCTGGGTCGAAGACCGGACGCGCCGGGCCCGCTACGCCACCAGCGCCGAGTTGGGCCAGGCTTTCAACTTTGACCTGCTCTTAGCCGGTTTCAACGCCGACGACTTCAGAACGATCATTGACTCCAACCTTGATCTTGCCCGGCAAACGGGATCCTCGACCACCTGGGTGCTGTCCAACCACGACGTCATCCGCCATGCTTCACGCTACGGCCTCCCGCCGGTGGCCAGTCCCGGCGAGCGCCGTGAGCTCGGACGCCTTTGGCTGCTCGCCCGGGGCGCCGAACCGCTGGAGGATACCGCCCTCGGCTTGGCGCGCGCCCGCGCCGCCAGCTTGACCATTCTGGCGCTCCCCGGTTCGGTCTATCTTTACCAAGGTGAAGAGTTGGGCTTGCCGGAGGTCGCCGATTTGCCCGATGCCGTCCGCCAAGACCCGGCCTTCCGCCGCAGCGGCGGCTACGAGGTGGGCAGAGACGGCGCCCGCGTGCCTTTGCCGTGGACCGAGGACGGCCCCAGCTTCGGCTTCGGCACGGGCGCAGCTCATCTGCCGCAACCGGCTTGGTTCGCTGGCTTTGCTGTCGCCGCCCAACAAGCTGATCCTGAATCCACCCTCAATCTCTACCGAACGGCGCTGGCCGCCCGGCGTTCGCTGTTGGCAAACGAAGATGTCCAGGCGGGCGGGTTCACTTGGGTCGAGGAACAACAGCCAGGCGTTCTCCACTTCGCCCGCGGGCCTTGGCACTGCCTGACCAATTTCTCCGCCCCCGAGGCCGTCTCGCTGCCGCCGGGCGAACTGATCGTCACCGGTGCAAGCCTGCTCCCCGGTGATCTCTTGCCGCCAGCGGCGACCGCCTGGCTACACGTCCTCTGACGCCCGCTCAAGTCATCTGGGACGAAGTCGCAGGATCGCGGACCATAACGGACCGCGGCTGCGGCAAACTGACGCCGGGCGCGCCACTAATTGGGGCTCTCTACATCACCGGCAGGCAGGGCAGTTCTCTTCTCCAGCGCTATCTGGCTAGGCGAACCGGCCCCAGTGGTGTTACCTTTTGGGCTGCTCGCCGGAGTTAAGGGTCAGGAGCAGAATGGACGGCACAAGCCCGACAACCCCGAGCCGAGGAGATCGCAGTGCTACCGGATGACCGATTGGCCACCAGTATGGCTAGCCCCAGTCCAGCCAGCCCGCCCAATGATGGCCCAGCCAGCCTAGACCCGAGTCCCGTGTCGGCCCCTGCGCTGACGGCACCACGGGCCCAGCCGGACGCTCCGGGAGCGCGGGCGAAGGCCCTGGCCGGAACGGAATCAGCCGTCCAACGCTACGGCGACATGGTCTTCGGCGTAGCGGTCACCCACACCAACTGTCAGGGCGATGCCGAAGATGTCTTTCAAGACGTCTTCCTGACCTACCACCGCCGCCAGCCGCGCTGCCACTCGGAGGAGCACCGCAAGGCTTGGATTCTGCGCACCACTTTGAACATAGCCCAGCGCACCGCCATGTCGTCATGGCGCACGCGGGTTGTCCCGTTGACGGTCGACGACCCGCCCGCTCCCAGCGCCACCAGTTTTACCTTCGCCACCGACCGCCAGAACGCAGTATTCGGGGCGCTCGGACGATTGCCCGAGTCAATCCGCACCGTCCTGTATCTGTTCTACTTCGAGGACCTGCCAGTAGCCCAAATAGCCGACCTGCTCGACCTGTCCCCCGCCGCTATCAAGATGCGGCTCAGCCGGGGCCGGTCGCAAATGAGAGATCAACTCCGGGAGGAGATTTTCGATGACTGATCCAATCTTCCGTTCTATGCGCGAACAGATGAAACCGAACGGTGAATTGTTGGGGCGCTTGCATGAGCGTCTCGCTAATGAGACCGCGCCGGACGGTGAGAACACTCTCGGCAGCGCAGCGGCTGGGGCCAATCACTTGCCGCCAAAGCGCGCCCGGCGTCCCCGTCGAGCCGCCTCCCGCCGGGCCAGGCCAGGCGGCCGAGCACTTGGTTGGTGGCCGCCGCCAGTGCCGCCGGGCTAGTCTTAGCCGGGACACTGGTGTGGGCCGCCGTCAGGGAGCCAGCCCTAACCGCGGACCCGGACCCGAGCACGGTGACAGCAACCGCGCCGCTCGACGAAGAAGCCGGGTACGATGCCGTCTACGCCGCTCTCGAAGACATTTGGCGCCTCCAAGAGCGCGACTCGGGCGGCAGTTTCCTCGAGCGGCTATTTGGCGGCGGCAACGCCGCGAACGATGGCTTCGCCTTGGCCACAGAGGAAGGCAGCGGGGCAGGCGCCCCCGACACCGGGACGACCCCACTATTGGGGGACTCGTGGGGCGCCGACTACACCGGCACCAACGTCCAAGTTGAGGGGATCGATGAAGGCGACATCGTCAAGACTGACGGCGAAACCATCTTTGTCCACTCGAACGGATACATCTCGCTAGTCAAAGCTGACGGCGCCGACAGCACGGTCATCACTCGAATCGACGTGAGCCGGCACAGCCTGTGGCCCGGTGACGTCCAAGGCACGACCGCGGTCAACAATATGATGATCCAGGACAACGTCCTGGCGGTATTGGTGCAGCGCTACCCCGATAACTGGGACGAAGACGGCAACAGTCTTCTGGGCGCGCCCAGTAATGACGCCTTGGTGCTGTTCTACGATGTGAGCGACCCAACGGCGCCGGAGCTCTTGAACAGCCTTGGGCAAGACGGCGAGTTCAGGACCGCGCGCCTGCAAGACGGAATCCTCTACCTGGTGTCAACCTACTGGGTGCCAGAAAAGGACCAGACTGATCCCGCCGAACCGGCCTCCTTCGCCCCCTGCTTGACGCGGAACGGGAAGGAGACCGTCATGCCAATGTCCGACATCGTCATCTGGGAGCAACCGCAGCAAACCCAATATGTCGTGGTCAGTGCGGTTTCAATGGAGAACCAGGAACGGATCGGCCAGGAAGCTTTCTTGGGCGGGGCCGAAACCGTCTACATGAGCCCGGAGAACCTCTACTTGACCAGCGCCCGTTGGAACGGGGAAGGAGTGACAGCGGTCGAGAAGGCTTTCGGCATTGACAGCGACTCCAACATCACCACGAGTTACGCGATTCGGCTGTCGCTAGACAGCGGGGAGTTGTCCCTCGCCGCCCAAGGTGCCTTCCCTGGCACACCCGTGAACCAGTTCGCCTTGGACGAATTCGAGGGTCACCTTCGGGTGGCCACCACGGTAATGTCAACGGGCGGCTGGGAGCCCACCCGTTCCGCGCTCTACATCCTGGATCAGGACTTGGCGCCGGTCGGAGAGATCGAAGAGTTGGCGACCGATGAGTCAGTCCAGTCAGTTCGGTTCGTCGGCGCGGTCGGCTATGTTGTGACCTTCCGCCAAACCGACCCGTTGTTCGCGATCGACCTAACTGACCCGGCTGCGCCCCGCGTGATGAGCGCCTTGAAGATTCCCGGCTTTTCCGCCTATCTGCATCCCTGGAGTGGGGAGGAACTGTTGGGCTTGGGCTACGCGGGCGATGAGATGGGGCTGACCGGAGGCCTCAAACTGTCCATGTTCGATGTGGCGGATCCTTTCGATGTCACTGAGGACGCCTCCATGAACGTGCGGTATGACGAGTCGCCCGCTTTGTGGGATCACCACGCCATTCTGGTAGAACCGGAACGCGGCTTCATCGGCTTCCCGGTGACGTCGTGGGGGCAATACGAAGTGGAACAGACGGACGAGGAGAAGCTGAAGTCAGTAGAAGACGGTCCCTCAGACCTGTATATCCCGGAAGTCGGGCCGACCGTGCGCTATGTGGTCTACGACTATTCAGCCGGGGCGGGTTTCTCGGCCCGGGGTCACCTCAATCTCTCCTGGATCGTCGACTACGACACCTCCACCGTCCGGGGGCTGAGGATCGGCCAGTTCCTGTACGTCTGCGGCCCAACCGGGGTGGGCGTCTGGGAGATCGAATCGCTTGAATACGTGGGCCAGGTAACGCTGCCAAGGCCACCAACGGTCTCAGATCTCATTGGCCCCACTCCAGAAGAAGTCGGCTAGCCCGGTCAGCGCGGGTAGACGCGGACTTCGGCCCAACCGGCGCCGAGCGCGGGGGGAACCAGGGCGGAAATCATCTCGCCCGCCTCGTCCGAGGCGCTGACCAGCAGCCCGAGCCAACCCGGCCCCCCTAGCCAACGGAACTGAAGGGCGACGGTTTCTTGGTCGGCGCCCAGTGCGGCGGGGTCGAAGGATTCGGTCGTCTGCCCGGACAGTTCGACGGTCTCTGGTTCGCCCAGGTCGCCTTCTAGGCTGACGGTCCGCACCTCTAGCTGGGCGTCGGTGGCAGCGGCCGCCACCAGTTGGTAGCTCAGGTCTGCCGTCGGCAAAGCGACGTACCCTTGCTCCGATGGCAGGGCCGATGCCGTCCAGGCGAACTCCTCGGGTTGGTCCACCTCTCCCGCCCGCAGCGACAACGCCGCCGCCACGACTGGCTGATCGGAGGTTATGACAGCGGTGTAGTGGCCTCCAGGCAGGCCGCCAAGAGAAAGATCGGTCACGACTTCTGGGTGCAGTACAGCTTCTTCCAGGCCGGGCAGGGAAGTGGGGCCGTCCGGCCCCCACAGTTCAACGCTGACGTTGGCGTCCTCGGTGCCGGTAGAGAGGATTCGTAAGGCGCTGGTCCGGACCGAATCGAAGGTCGATGAGGTCACGTTCAGACCTGGCACCACCACTTCAGTGGCTGGCAGCGCTCCGGGTGTGGCCAGTTCAATCCCGCCGGGGGTCAGCCCCTCTAAGCGCGAATGCTGCAGGAACACCGCCAAGTCGCCGCCGGAGGCGGTGGCGTGCACGGCCAGGCGCCCAGCGTCCGCGACAATGCCCTCCAACAGGACCGCCTTCTGGGTCCCTGGCAAGATGGTCAAGCCAGTCAGGCCCATCGCTTCGCGCTTCCCGGCTCCATCCCAAAGCTCTAGGTCCGCCCAGATGGTGGTGAAACCAGGGTTGGTCAACAACAGCCGGGCCGACGAACCTGGCTCAGTCGAACCGGCCACAATCCAAGCTTCGGAGCCGCCAGGAACACAAGCGCTGGCGGCCACGCCCCGCAAGTCGCCATCGGCCAAATGCTGGAAGGTGCCGCCAGCGGCGACCGGCTGGTCGTCGCTGTCTTCGCCACTGACTGGGCTGGGCGAATCCTTGGCCTCAGCGGCGAAACTGGCGGCGAAAGCAGTCAACCGGATGGGCGCGTCTTCAACCGGTTCGTTGTCGACGGCGATGTCCCGTCCCTGGCCCGATATGCGGGCGGG
>JAIRNM010000069.1 GCA_031258055.1 Bifidobacteriaceae bacterium | reverse complement strand
CTTCCAGTTCGGCGTTGGTCAGCAACCCCGGCTCGGGCGAAAGCGAGATGTAGTAGTTGGTGGCGGCGCCGGACTTCTCCGACCCGTATTTCGGCGCCGATTTTGAGTGCATCGACAGCACCCCCGAGAGGATGTCGGTCAGCAACTTACCGGTCGCGACGGTGCCGTAACCGCCGACCGAATGGAACCGGATGCGGAGCGACCCAGGCGGCAGTAGGACCGGGTTTTCCTCCGTTTTCAGTGCCATCGCCTCAGTCGCCGGGTAGGCAGCACGCAGCTTGTCGTGAATCGCGGCGACGCCAGCCGGCGGGCTCGGCTCGAAGAACTGCGAACCTAAGTAGACCAGGTCGGCGGCGCTACCATCCGCCATCGCTTTGAAGGCGGCGATCAGATGGCGCGGTTGGACGTCGTGCCCGCCCAGGCCGAAGATCGCCGTGGTCAGGCGCGGTGTCTTGTCTAAGGGGACGATGCCGTCGCTCCGGCCGGTTCCGCCGATTTGGCTGGCGGTCTGGCTGGCCTCTTGGCCAGCCGCATGGGCGCGGAAGAGAGCCCCCGCTGTCAACCGCGTCAGCGCCGTGTCATCGGACCGCTCCAACACCATCACCGCTTTGGCCTGGCCGATCGCCTGGATCAGTTCCGCTTCCGGGAAGGGCTGGAGCAGTTTGACGGAGGCAACGCCCGCTTTGATGCCTTGTTCCCTGAGATAAGGGATCACGGCTCTGACATCATCGGTGATTGAGCCTAGGCCCACCATCACGAAGTCGGCGTCCTCACAGTTGTATGCCATCACCGGGCTGTAGGTGCGGCCAGTTAACTCAGCGTATTCGGCCATCGCTTGGCGGGCCAAGGCGGGCACATCAGAAGCAAAATGGGCCCGGTGGTCAGCCGCGCCAGCCTGGAAGTCCGGCTGGTTCTGGACCGGTCCCGTCAAACCGGGATTATGGGGGTCCACCAGGGCCGGGACGGCTTGCCGCGTGCCTTTCGGATAGGCGCCCAGCCATTGGCGCCGCCACTGGCCGCGGAGATCCTCGGGAACCCAAACCATGGTCTCCTGCGCCAAGCTGGCAGCGTTGTCCTGCTCGACCGCGCTGGCCATGGAAGCTAGGTGGGCGCGCAAGGCGGTCAAGTCGGCGCCCTCGAAGTCGACGGCGTGCCGGTCGAGGTACTGGCCCAACTGGAACATCCGACCTTTGGCCCCGAACAGGATCTCCTGGGCCACGGTGGGACAGGCGATCCGCGAATCCGGCGCGGGCAGGTATTCCCTGAGTAGCGCCGGTTCCGGGAGGTTCGCTTCTGACATCACGTGCGAGGTGGCGAACCCATCCATCGTGTTGGCGACCGGGATCAGGGTCAGGCCAGCGATGCGGTAGGCGATCGCGGCCAGGTCGGCCGCTTCTTGCGGTGAGGAGCCGAACAAGATGGTGTACCCGGCCGGTAGGAGGGCGTAAATGTCGTCGTGGCCAGCCATGACGTTGAGGGAGTGTTTTGACACCACTCGCGCCGCCACATGGAGGACGAATCCCCCAACTTTCTTGCCGACTGTCACATAGTGTGACTCAATGCCGTAGAGGATCCCTTGCGAACTCGACGCGTTGGACACGTAGTTCCCGCCGGTCAGCGCCGCGCCAAGGGCTCCGGACTGACCGGAATGCTCGCCTTCAGCTTCGACGAAGAATGGGTGGGCGCCCCAGACGTTGAGTTGGCCCTCGGCGCGGGCCGCCTCGAATAACTCCGAGATTTCGGTCGACGGAGTGATCGGGTACCCAATCATGCCGCCGCAAACATGTTTCATAACATGCGCGACAGCGCCGTTACCGTTAATGACTTCGGGGTTCCCGGGGAAGCGGGGGTTAGTGATGGCCACGTTCAACCTTCCGGTGTCTAGACATGCGTGTGCGGCGCGTACCGACAGCAACGTGATACGCGCCACACACTTCGGGGGTACTGCCACCTTATGCACTCAGACTGCTTTGAGCAAAGGGCCACGGACCCGAACCCGGGCTCAACCCGGCTTTTGTCCCGGCTCTGAGCGCCCGACTCGGCTCGGCCCCCGCCTTGATATCGACTCGTTTTGGCTAGTTGGCCAGTGCTGTTGGCCGCCGCGCGGAGGCTTGGCCGACCTGCCTTTGGTCGCGACAAGCTGATTGCGCCCTGCGCGGAACCAAACGATCCGCCCTTTCGGCCCTCACAATGACGCTCCGCGCGGAACGAAGCGCATTCGCGGGATCTCCCCGAGTCGACGAGATTCCGCGACTTCGCGCAGACCTGGCTTGGCCTGCGGGCGCGTCTATACGGCGCCGCTAAATCCAACCTTTGGCCCTGGCGACGATGGCTGCGCGGTGACGGTTCGCGGTTCCAAGTTTTGTGGCACAGGATGATAGGTAGTTGCGGACTGTGCCTGATGCCAGCGACGCACGAGAAGCTATCTCGTCGGCCGCAATACCCTCCGCGGCGAGACTAAGGACCTCCGCTTCACGCGGCGTTAGTGGCGAGTCGCCAACCAAGATCGCTTCGGTGGCCAGTCGTTGGTCCACATATCGTCGGCCGGCGTGGGCTTCGCGTATCGCCGTCGTTAGCGCCGCAGCAGATGCCGTCTTCGGGAGGAACCCGAGCGCGCCAGCTGCGAGAGCGCGCCTCAAGCAGCCAGCCGAGCCATGGGAAGTGACAATTACGGTGCCTGTGGTCATGGTCTTAGCTAATTGGGACATGAGTTCAACACCGTCCATGTCCGGCAGGTGCAGATCTAGCACCGCGACATCGGGTCGAGCCGCCGCGATGACGGCCAGGGCTTCTTGGCCGGAAGCGGCTTCGCCCACGACATCGATGTCTTCCTCAAGGCCAATCATCGTGGCTAACGCAGAGCGGATGAGGTTCTCGTCCTCCGCTATCGCCACCCGGATCACTCGGCGTCCCCTCTGAAGTTGGCTTTGACACTGAAGCCGTCACCATTGCGCATCGCCGTAATAGCCCCGCCAACGGTCGATAGCTGTGCGGACAAGGACTGAAGCCCCGTGCCTCCGCTGCGCGCGCCCGGTTCCCTACCAGCCCCGTCATTCCACACCGTCAAGCTATGCGGACGGATGGAGATAACAACCTGGCTCGCTTTGGAATGCCGCAGAATGTTCGTGATGCTTTCGCGGAGCACCACGGCCATGTGCTCTTTCAAAGTCGGCAGCGCCGCCTCGGTTGATGTCGGTGCGGAGACCCCGACCCCCATGTGCTCCAGCAGCGAGCGCGCCGCCGAGAGCTCCCGGTCGAGGTCCCGTTCGCGGTAGCCGCGCGCGAGGAGCCGAGCCTCTGCCAGCGCCGCATCGGCCACTTCTGCGACTTCGAGCATCTCAGTCTCTGCTCGTGCGTCCGCCCGCCGATTGAGCGCAACCGCAAGTTGTGACTTCACAGCGATTGTGGACAGCGCCCGACCCACTACATCGTGAACGTCCCTGGAGAAACGCTGGCGCTCCTCGGAGACGCGGAGCGCCGACAGTTCAACGCGCGATTGGTCCAACTCCAGGACGACCCGGTACAGCCAACGACTGGTGGCTCCCACCATGTAAGCGCCGATCATCAAGGCAACCAGGGGAAGGACGTTCGGGATCCTTGCGGCCCCGACGAGTATGGCGCCTAAGGAGGACAGCGCAAAAGCAATAGACCACGCCAATTCCCGGGTTGCTCCCAGAACGATTAACACCAAAGCGACTATGGCTAGAAGCTCGAAAGACACGAACGAGGTCGGATCACCGCGTGCCCTAACACGTGACGCCAGATAAATCAGGGCAAGTCCGCATGCGGCCCACGCGAACGTGACCGCCGTCGGCAGAGGCCGGCCGTGCGTGGAGCGCCAGATCGCAACAGTCCCCACCGCGCCGACCGCTATGATCAGGGCAAGCAAGCCAATGGAAGCTGCCCTAGAACGACCCTCAAGCAGATCATCGCAGGCCCGTAGCGTAAGGATCGCTACGCTCACCGCCAGGGTCGCAACTGTATATAGGCGGACCTGTCTGAGAGGCCTAGACTCTGGCCGAACCCCCTTTGCCGACGCCCCGCTGTCCACCTTGTCGATTCTACAGCGACGAAAACAGATGACGCCCTACCCCCGCGACGGAGATGAAGCTGTCGCGGTTCCCGACGCATGGGATCCAGCGCACTTACTGATGCGCCTCTCGCCTGCGATGCTCACCCACGGCACCTCTAGACAGCCGCCGCGGGATGGGGCTGTCCCAGTGTGGGATTGGAACCCTGTGTGCCAGATGCCCCATTGTGGCTGCTCTCCCGTACCCCGACCCCTTTGGTAACACTGCGGCGAGAGGAGTCGGGCGCGCTTGTACCCGGCGCGGGTCCGCCAGCACCGACCACCGGTCGCCCCGCCCCTATCACCAGACGTGACCGCAGGTCGGCGGTGCCTACCCACGCGCGCACATTCCCGGTTGCTGCAAGCGCTACCCAAGGAACGCGCCATCGTTCCCACACCAATGACTTACGCTGACCGCGACCTCGCTGCGGGAGCCAACGACGGATCTGCTGCAAGGTGAGCCGTCGGCGGCCCGACCCAGCCGAATTCGTTTGGGAGGTCCGTGCGCCTATGAGAAGAACTTTCCCTGAAGGTCCATAATGATTGCCAACTCCTCAGCCATTGGAGCGTAGTGGCCACCTCCATGCCACGCCAACTCGCATGTGCCCCCGGACCTGCGCCACGCGCGTGCAAATTCCTCGTAGCGTTGTCCCTGCACAATCTGGTCGTCCCGCCCAGCGATAACCATCAGCCGTGGAAGGTGGTCAAACTCATATCTGGCCAGCATGCTGGTGGGGTCCATGCTCTCAATGGCGGTGCGCGGGAATTCACTCCGATGCTTTTGCCCGAGGTCTGACGCGAGGTAGCCCTTGAGGTCGATGATAGGGGAAGTGACGCAGATGCTCCCAACCGTAGCAGGATCATGCATTGCGGCTAGCAGTGCCAACCAGCCGCCGTGGGATGCTCCGATCAAGTGCACCTCGCCGCGCCGACGTTCGTACCGGAGGACGCACCGCAGGTCATCAAGGGCGAGCCCCTTGTTCTCACCTCGGCCAGATCCGGCCCAGCCCGGTCCAAGCTCACCTCCTCCACGCACATGCGCGAACACGATGTCGCTCATGTGCACCTTGCCAGGCGCCCCTGAGAACGGTCGAAGCGATATACCAAAACCGCCATGTACCGTCACGAGGGCGCGGGTGCGAGTCGGTTTCATAGTCTCAAAGCGCGACACCGGCACATATCGGCCGTCCACAGACTCAATCCAGTTAAGAGTGAATCTTGTCCCATCTTCAACATCGAGGTAGCTGTCTGCGCATTCGACAGGCATGCGCACGCGCTTAAACCGGCTAAGCCGCTGTACCACGAGATTGACCTCGTGATTCTGCCGCTCTGCGCCGACTATCCACCATCCTGGAATCCAAAAGGCTTTGACGCACTGAGAATCGGCCCGTCTCTCAGCTACCGCACTACCGTGCAGCGAATCGAAGAACGCCGCCGAGCCACCGCTGAACGCTACCGATCCACGAAAAGCCCATGGAGTTGAAACGCCCGAAATCGCCTCAATACTCTCCTTTGACTCGGCCAGGGTCAAGTCGGGCTGACCTGAGTCTGATACCGACAGAACCTGACCGTCGAATCGTGCGCGTTCCGCGCCTGATCTGGAGTCCCAGACCCGACTGCCTTTATGCGTGTGGGTAGCCAGCCAATGACCGTTTGGAGACAGGGCCATTGTCCTGGCCGTAGTGGGGATAGTTGTCTTTCGTCCTGACCGGACATCGAACACAATCACTCTGTCCGCAGCCAGGTATGCGACGCGTCCGTCTGACACTGCTAGGGTTGGTCGGGAAGCCACCTCTGGGAGGATGCGAGTGCGACCGGCAGCGGTAGTCCCGACACGGAAATTGTCCCTGTCTAACACCGTGAAGACCAGATGATTCTGGATGATATGTGCGCAGGTTGCGACGGCGCCAGACGGTATGCCCGCCACGCGAATGGTCTGAGAGTCTTCGCGCGAATCCAGCCTGGGGTGATGGTCAAGAAGGTGCATGCCGCCCCATAACCCGATGGACTTCTTTTTCGAACAGATCGATGGTGGGGAATCCTTGCTTCGGCGTCACAGAGCCGTCGACAGTCTTCGTCGCGGGCGTACGCATTGAGGCGAGATGGTACCCCACGTCTTCGATGTTCCCCTTCAACTTGTCCCAGAGTGGGCCTACCTCCGATGAGCCGAAAGCCGGAAACAGGATCACGGGGCACAGGGCGAACGCGGCGGCGAGGCTGATCGCGTCGTCGGCCATTCCGGCGCCCAGCCTCGCCATTGTGTTGAGAGTGCAGGGGCTCACGGCCAGCACATCGCTGTCCCGCACAACCTCTTTGTGGATGGAGCGACCGGAATCCATCCACTGTTTACCGACGTAGACGGGGTTTCCGCTAGTGGCTTCGAGGGCAGTCGAACTCACAAAGCGTGTCGCTGCCTCTGACAGCAGGACCTGGACCTCCCAGCCCCGAATCTGACGCAGATATACAACCCAGCCTGGGATTAGAGACGCCGCAATGGCCCCGGTCACACCGAGTACGAGTTTCACTATTCCATCCATTCCCGCAAGGCAGATCGGCATTCGTCTTTGGACGCCTCCCAGGGTTGGTATCGTGTTGCCCACAAGGGGGTCAGGGCAGCGCGTGCCAGGCTTACCGCCCGTCGGTGAGCGGGCCGCCCGCCCAAGCCCATAAGCTCCGCTCTAAGGAGGTGAGCGTCCCAGGTCTGCGCGATTTGGTCGGGGCCAGAAGCGAGATCGACTATTTCGTGCGTGTGCCGCAATAGCACATTGCTTGAGTCCTCCTTGAACAGTACGTTGAGCGCCCAGATCTCCAGTAGCTCACCTGCGACACGGTCCGCGCTTCCTTCCATGGCCGTAGCCTCGGTCATAAGTACGTCGACTCCGCGGGGGTCCTGCTCAGCAGCCACCAGACTTGCGGTCCCAATCCGGCTGTCGTGCGCTCGATCCGCTGGGCGCGTGGCGGGCGGCGTCGCAGTAGCAGGTCCCGAGTCCGAAGATGCTCCCAGCGCAAGCGGTTCGGGCAAGCGCCCCTGAGCGACCTGCAAACCAGACAGACTGAGGTATTCCAAGAATGACCTGACGGCGCGCATTGGAAGTTGGTTCGGTCGTTGGAGGGCGATTTCGGCGCAGCTTGCCGCAGCCCGAACGGCGCCGAACAGAAGCCGGTCGCCCCGTGTGTGGCCGCCGAGGTCGACAGCTTGTATGAATCTGTGGCCGTTGACAGAGCAATTCGCCGAGGCAACCTCAGCACGTTCCAGCACCATTCGCCGCGACCTCGGTTCCCGCCTGTAATGCAGGTCATAGAGCATTTCTTACAGCGTCCTTTCGAATTCCTCGGCGCGAGCCGCGAGGGCCATCTCCGCCCCAGCAAGCTGTGACGCATCGTGTCCGAGTAGTACCCGCGCCGCAAGGTTCGCCAATCGTGTCCCGTAGCTGCCAGTTCGATTCCCCGATCCGCCCAGGTAAATGCCGGGTCTCAGCGGCGCTGAGAACCCCGGGCCACTGGCTGCGGGAACACGACCATCGAGAGCATCTAGGAGAGCGGTCAGCCGTCCCGCTGCAGTTGGTTGAGACACGTCAAGATACAAGACTGTCCGGTCGGCCCGCTCCACGAGCTGACCATCACGGTCGAGCCCAATCGCTGATTTCAACGACCACGGTACAGATTCAATGTGGGAATCAAGGAGGCGGACGATGATCTCAAGCCCTTCTGGACCAACGCTCGGCAAGTACAGCCGACTAGGCCTTCCACCTAATGGCCCGGCTGCGCCGCACACCGTGAGCCAACCTGGCGCAGAGCCGCACCGTACCCTGGGAAGATGCACGGTATCCCCCTCATGCTCGAAGCCATCAGGGTTCGATTCGGAGGTCGCCAG
>JAIRNM010000410.1 GCA_031258055.1 Bifidobacteriaceae bacterium | reverse complement strand
ACGACGCTCTTCCGATCTCTATGCGTGGCGGCTACTCCAACTACCGCCCGCTCTTCCTGTCTGGCGCCGTGGTGGTGGCGATCGCGGTTCTGTATTGTGTGGCGGCTGGAGCCACGGCTTCCAAGGTGCCCCGCGGCACCACCGTTGTCGGCGTCGAGATCGGCGGCTTGACTAGCGAGGATGCCATAGAGCAGCTTCAGCGGTCGTTTGCCTCCAGCGCTGACGCGCGGGTGCGGGTCGCCGTGGGCGAGCAAGAGACCTGGATCAACCCCAAAGCCGCGGGTTTCACGTTCTCAGCCGCCGACACGGTCCGACAGGTGACAGGCGCCACTTTTTCCCCTGTCAGGGTTTGGCGACATTTGATCGGGGGCGGCGAACTGGCGCCAGTCGTACTAAGCGACAGAGGAACAGCCATCACCTACCTGGACTCGGTGGGCAGGCAAACCGAGATCCGCGCGGTCGACGGGACGGTCTCAGTGGCTGCTGCGCAAGTGGTCGTCTCAGAGCCGGTCGACGGCGTCCAACTCGACGTCGAAGAAGCGGTGGAAGTGGTCGCCAAGAGCTTCCTGGCGGCGGAGGAGCCGTGGATTCTTCCCACCAAGACGGTCAGGCCCACGATTGGCCCGGATCAGGTCCAGGCCGCGGTGACAGAAATCGCTGAGCCGTTGCTATCAGGCCCCGTCTCACTGATCTACGATGAAAGCACCGTTCAACTGTCCGTGCCCGAGTTGGCCGCCTTGGCAGAAATCGTCGAAGATTCGGCCCGGCCGGGAGTTCTGAGCTTGACCTGGGAAGAGGCACGGCTCAAGGAGACCATTGACAGGTCTTTCCCGGAGCTGGCCGAGACAAGGGCCCAGCAAGCCTCGTTCTTCTTCGAGGGTGACCAGCCAGTTATCGCGGACGCCGTGGCTGGGACCATGCTGGACAATGCGGCCCTCGTAGCCGCGATCACCCAGGCCGCCACGGCTCCTCCGCAAGCGCGGCAAATAGCCGTCCCGTTGCTGACAATCGACCCGGCCGCCGACAGGGCAGCCCTTGAATCCCTCGGGATCGTGGAGATGGTGGCACGGGCTGAGATTTCGGGTCCGGAGCCAGAATCCGAGTGGGGAGCCGTCCAAGAAGCCGCCGACCGAATAACGGGCCAGCTAGTGCGGCCAGAAGAGGAGTTTTCCCTCAAGGACGCCCTCGGCTCCTGGGATCCGGCGCTCGACGGGCTGGCGACTGCTGTGTTCAACGCTGGATTCGACGCAGGCATGGTAGATGTCGACCACACCCCTCACCCCACCTATGTAGCCCGTTTCGGCATGGGCCGGGAAGCGGCTCTGACGGTCGACTCAGACGTGGTGTTCCGCAATGACACACCCTGGGGCGTGCTGGTGCGAGCCGGCTTAACCGAAGACCACCGGGTCTGGGTCGAGTTGTGGTCCACGCCGTACTGGACGGTGGAAACCGAAATTGGCGAGCCGGGATCGTTCATCTCCGCGCGCACTATTGAGTCCTCCGGGCCCGGCTGTACGGATCAGCCGGACGGGTCGGCTGGCTTCGAAATCGACTACTGGCGCACCAGAACTTCTACCGCTGGCGAAACCTCCGGTAGGGAGACCTGGAGCTGGCGCTACGCGCCGACAAACATCGTGTCCTGCCAAGCAGCCGAATAGTCGGTGCCGCCCGCGCTGAGGGACAAGAGAGGTTCAGGGAGCTACAACACCCTTGTCCGCGAAGAACTTCTCAGCAGCGGGGTGAATTGGAACGTCAATTCCGGTAACACCGCGCAGCCCTGTGTCCAGCCGGATGTTTTCCTGCGCGGTGGGGTGGGAGTCGCCGATCACCTGGAGCCCGTGTTCGGAGTAGAAGAGTTCCAATATGTCTGTGACCACTTCGCTGGGCAGGCCCTGGTCGGCTATGAGGATGTTCATCACGGCGACGGAGGGAGTGTCCTGGGCGGTGCCGTAGACATCGGCCGGGATGGTGGTGGTGACGTAGTACGGGAATTCAGCCGTGAGCCTAGCCGCGGCCTCTCCCTCCACCGGGACAAACGCCAAAGGCTTCGCCTCGCCCAGTTCCTTGATGGTGGCATTGCCCAAGCCTGAGGTCACGAAAGCCGCGTCCATGTCCCCGACCTTGATCGCCTCAATCGCTTCGCCGTAGTCGACGTACGAGATTTCCGCCTCCTCGTAAGTCATGTCATGGGCTGCGAACATAGTCCGGGCGTTCGCTTCCACGCCCGAGCCGAGCGCGCCCCCCCCGACCCGCTTACCCCTCAAGTCCGCGAAAGTCACTATGCCGGAATCCGCGGTCGTAACGATCTGGCAGACATTGGGCCACAGCCCCATCAGCGACCTAAGGTCCGTGGCGGGAACGGATTGGGAGAAGGCTTCGGTGGCGGTATACGCCTGGACAGCGGCATCGGCCATGGCGATGGCTATATCTCCCTCCTGGCCCATGATGGCCTGAATGTTCTCCGACGATCCGCTGGACTCTTGGGCCGTCGCGTTGTAGCCAGCTTCCGTTAGGACCTCCGCGAACGCACCGCCGACCGGGTAATACACGCCGCTAGTCGGTCCCGTCATCACTGTGATGGAATACGCCGACCGGTCCAACTCAGTCGCTGCTGTCGGATCGGGTCCGGTACCGGCGTTGTCGTTGTCGTTGTTGTTGCCGTTGGAACAGGCCGCCACCAGCGCGATGGCGCAAAACATTCCGGCGGTAGCGAACATTCTTCGTGGTTTGGTTGACATTGGCAGATAGGGCGAAGAGTCCTCACAGGACCTCGTTCGCCGCCCCCTTTCGGTCCGTGTCGGTTTAGGCCGGTACTAGCTTAGCCATTGGGCTCAAGGCGCGTCCATGCCCGTCGATCCACGTCCATGCCCGTTGACCTGCTCTCACACCGATCAGCCTGGACCGGGCGGGGGCCGGTCGGCGGCGGCGGATTGTCAGTGAGCCCAATGCCGTGTGAGAGCGTGGTGCGAGCCCCGTAGCCGACTCGGCGGCCGGGCGCCGACCATTTAGAGGACGCGGGTGCCAGGCGAAGCGGTGGCCAGTCCTGGTACCGTCCTGGCGGGCAGATTTGCGCCCGATGCATAATTGATGCGGGCAAAGCAGGCACCGGTTCTCTTCGCTGGGGAAGTTGAGAACTGCCCACCCGCCAGGGATCTGTGTTCGCAGCGCCACAAACGCATACGAACCTCAGTCATATACCAGTGAAGGATCAAGACCGATGAAACATGATCGGCTGGCCCGGCATTCCCTTCGGCGCCGCATGACCGCTCTTTGCTGCGTCGGGTTGTTCACCACCCAGGCTCTGATGGGATGCGCCGGTGGCGGCATAGGCGTGGGCGGCGGCGGCGATCTCACCATCTACACTTGGGCTGACTACTTTCCGCTTGACATGCTGGAACGCCTCGAGGAAGAAACCGGGATTGAAGCCACCGTTGAGTTCTTCGGCAGCAATGACGACCTGTTGGCGAAGATGGAGGAGACTGGCGCGAGAGGTTATGACCTGGTGGTGCCCTCGGACTACGCTGTCGAAATAATGATTGAGAACGGATGGGCGCAGAGAATTGACGCGATGGAGCTGCCCAACGCGTCCAACATCATGGAGAGCGGCCTACATCCCTATTACGACCCGGAGCGCGAATACTCGGCTCCGTTCATGTACGGCACGTCAGGCTTCGCTTACGACGCGGCGCTCCTGGCAGCTGATCAAGAGCGCCCAAGGTCCTGGTTCGATTTCTTTACTTGGGGACAGCCTTACGCGGGCAAGATCGGAATCCTGGATGACGAGTTCGACGGCGTCAACGCCGCCCTCAGAGCGATCGGTGCCGCGCAATGCACCGCCGAACCGGCCCACTACGACGCGGCGCTCGCACTTCTCCTCGACTTCAAGGGACGCACCAACTCGATCAGTTCGGATGGTACGCCGGCCCGGCTCGGCTCGGGGGAGAACTCCATGGCTATGATCTGGAACGGGGACACACACCGGGCATGGTCGGTCAATCAGGCCATTACCTACGTCTATCCGACCGAGGGCGTGTCGGTTTTCGAGGACAACTGGGTGGTGCCCTCCGGCTCTGAGAACCTACAAGAGGCGAAGACGTTCATCAACTGGATGCTGGACCCGAAAAACGCTGCCGAGGCGGCCAACTACGTGGGATTCAATGCCCATATCAAAGGCGTCTTTGACAACTTGGATCCGTCTATGCGATCCGACCCCGCAATAGTGCCACCCGCCGGGGCGAAACTCGAGCTGATCAAGGTCTGCGACGCCCAGACCATGGAGCAGTACAGCCAAGTCTGGTCGACTTTCGTCGGTTAGCTGGTTGCGCCCCACGGCTCGCGGCCTACGCCGGGGAGCCTGGGCGGCATGGGCCATGTTCGACGGCGGGACTAGGCTTGTCGGAGTGCGCCCCCCGACCCTCCCTCGCAGCAACGCTGGGCTGATCTGCCTGCTCGGATCGATGACGGCGTTGGGTGCGGTAGCGGGGGACATCTACTTGCCGTCGTTGCCGGAACTGATCGATGACCTGGGCACGTCGCGGGAGTGGGTGCAGGCTACTGTCACCTCGACCATGCTGGGCGGCGCGGTGGGTCAGCTTCTGATTGGGCCTTTGTCGGATCGCTACGGGCGCCGTCAACCGGTCTTGGCTGGTTTGACCCTCCATGTGCTGGCCTCGGTCGTGATCGTGTTCACGCCGTCTATTGCTTTGTTGATAGGCCTGCGGTTTTGCCAGGGAATTGGCAACGCCTCGGCCGGAGTGGTAGCCATGGCCATCATCCGTGACCTGCGTTCCGGCTCCAAGGCGGCCAGGTTGTTGTCCCAGCTAATGCTGGTGATTGGCGTGGCGCCGCTGTTCGCGCCGAGTGCGGGAACAGCCCTGGCCGGGTTGGGGAGTTGGCGTTACAGTTTCGTATTCTTGGCCGTGGTTGGCGTGGCCCTGGGTGCCTTTGTCTGGGCCAAGGTGCCGGACACCCGGAGCGAGGCGGTGAAACGGGCGGCGACTGGCCTGGGACCGGCTTTCAGGGCGTACGGGCGGCTCTTGAAGGACCGCCGTTTCATGGGTTTTGCGCTCATTCCCGGTTTGGCCCAGTCCGCCATGATGTCTTGGGTTATTTCCTCGCCTTTCTTGGTCAGGACCACTTACGGCCAGTCCGCCACGGTCTTCGCGCTGGTCTTCGCCTTTTGCGGCTTATTCATGGTGGGAGGAGCCCAGGCCAACGCCGCCTTGGTGTTCCGCTTCAATCCGAAGACTCTCTTGTTCGCGGCGCTGCCGGTTGAACTCGCTGTCGCGGCCGCGGGCTTCGGCTTCAGCTTCTTCCAATGGGGCGGCCTTTGGGCGCTGGTGGCCGGTCTGGCCGGGCTGTTGTTCGTCAACGGGTTAGTTCCGGCCAATGCCGCTGCCCTCGCCCTGTCGCGTCATGGCGAGGCGGCCGGTGCGGCCAGCGCCTTGATCGGAACCGTCCAGCTAGCTTTCACCGCTGCCGTCATGGTGGTCCTGTCGGTGCTAGGAGACTCCCAGCGTGAGATGACGGCGGTGCAGACCGTAGTGCTGGCCGGAGCCCTTATGATTGTTCTGGCCGGTGGCGCTTATCGCCGTCCCAAGTCGGCGACTTCCCCCAACTGACGAGCGCACCTGGCGGTCGTTCGCGCCGACGATCAATTACAGCTAACATCGGGGGAGGTTTTGGATACACAGATGTTGCGCATTACGCGCGTGAGGAGGCTGCCGGTGACGCCAGATATAGCCGATGCCGACGCCACAACCCGCACCCAGATCCTCAGCCTGGTCGTCGCGGACGGCCCTATTTCGGCCGTCGAGATCGCCAGCACCCTCCAACTGGCGGCGGCTGGGATCCGCCGTCATTTGGGCGAACTTCTAAGTGACGGGCTGATTGAGGATCACCGCGAACCCGGTCCGGATGGCCGCGCGCGCGGCCGTGGGCGTCCGGCGCGATACTTTGTCGCCACCGCCAGCGCCCACCAGGCCCTCACCCAAGAGACGCCGTCGCTGGCAGTCGAAGCGATCGAGTTCCTCGGCAAAGCGGCCGGGCGGGACGCGATCGGCGGTTTCGCTGGAGAGCGGGCTCAGCGGTTGGAAGAACGCTACGCGGCAGTCATAACCGACGCCGGGGCCGACCTGGGGGAGCGGATAAGAGCCCTGGCCAGCGCTATGAACCAAGACGGCTACGCGGCCACTGTTAGGCCCGGCCCGAGGGGCCTGACCTTGCAGCTGTGCCAGGGCCATTGCCCAGTCCATCAGGTGGCGCAAGCCTTCCCGGAGTTCTGCGAAGCGGAGACCCGGGCCATTTCCCGGCTCCTCGGTGTTCATGTCCAGCGCTTGGCCACGCTCGCGGGCGGCGAACATGTCTGCACCACCACCGTGCCGATCGCCTTGGAGTTCCCCACAGCTCAGACCGCGGCCACGCCAGCCAAGCTAACCGAGCCGACTAGACCAACCGAGACAGCCGCAGTGGCGGCTAAAGGAGACCAATGACGCCGCCGGGAACCGAGCAGTTGAGCCAAGCCGACACGATCGCGTCGATCGGGCAGTATCAATACGGCTGGCATGATTCGGATGCCGCCGGGCAGGCAGCCCAACGGGGACTTACCCCAGCCATAGTCGAACAGATTTCGGCTATCAAGGGGGAGCCGCCCTGGATGTTGGAGAACCGGCTGAAAGCGCTCAAGCTATTCGACAAG
>JAIRNM010000002.1 GCA_031258055.1 Bifidobacteriaceae bacterium | reverse complement strand
TGACATCTTCTAGGGTTGGTTCGGCCGCCCTCACCAGGCGGGCGGCGGCGCTCGCGCTCGGTTCTGGGCCGAGCAGGCAAACCGTCGCTTGATCTGCCCTGATACTGAGTGGATCGGCGTACAGCCCAACTCCGGCTGAGTCATTGCCGCGGCCTGCGGCCGGCTGCAGCATGGAGGCTAAGAGCTCGCCTAGACGCGGGTAAAGGGCGGGGTTGCGCAAGTGCAGTCCGGCTATGCCGCACATCTTGGCCTCCTCACTATGGGTTTTGTAGCGCGGTTTACTGTAATTATCTAGAGGTTATCTAGGGGAAACTAAGCTGTCAAGTATCGCTCGATCTCCCAGAGCGAGATGGCGTCATGCCAGGCGTAGAACTCGTTCCGCTTCAGCGTCGCGTAATACTGGGAGACGCCCGCCTTTGGGTCAACCGAATCGAAGACGGAACGGATGACGGGATCTTCCTCAAAAGCCTCAACAGCGTCCATCAGCGTGCGCGCCAAGGCCGGGCGGCCCTCGTGGTGGTCGGCCCCGGACGGTCCGGGATGGGCGCCGCGCTCCACGCCATCTAGGCCGGCGCCCAAGCAAGCCGCCATCGCCAGGTAGGAGCAGGCCGAGCCGTCACCGAGCCGAATTTCAACCCGTTTGTTGTCTGGCACCCGGACCATCACGCCGCGGTCGTCGCCGCCGTAACTGGCGTACCGTGGCGCCCAGGTGGCGCCCGATGCCGTCGAGAGGGCCGCCGTACGTTTATACGAGTTGACCGTGGGATTGAGGACAGCCATCAAACCGGGTGCGTGGTCAACCAGCCCGGCCACGTAGGACAGCGCCGTGTCGGAGAGGGCATAGGGGTTGGTGGCGCAGGCGGTGCCGGGGAAGACGGCCCGGTCGCGCTCATCCCACAGCGACATGTGCAGGTGCAGCCCGGAGCCGGTGCGGTCCATGAACGGTTTGGGCATGAAGGTGGCGGTCATGCCGCGCTTTTCTGCCAGCATGCGGATGATGTAGCGGGCGGTGATGACGCGGTCGGCCGTGACCAGGGCGTTGTCGTAGGCGAAGTTCTGCTCAAACTGGCCGTTGGCGTCCTCATGGTCGGTCGCGTAGGGCTGCCAGCCGAGCGATTCCATAGCTCTAGAAACATCGGTTAGGTGGTCGAATTGCCTGATCAGGCCACGGGCGTCATAACAGGGTTGAAGGGCCGTGTCGGTTTCGTCGGCCACTCTTATGGTCCAGTCCTCGCCCTTTTCAACTAGGAAGTATTCGATTTCCGCGCCCACTTTGAGTTCGAAGCCTAGTTTGGCGGCGCGCTCCATCTGGGCTCTGAGGATTTGTCTGGGGGCGAAGGGGTGGGGCTTGCCGTCGAGCTGCGGGTCGCAGTGGACCATTGCCAAGCCGCGCTTGATGAAATGGAGGGGAGTATATGAACTGAGGTCGGGGATGACTATCAAGTCGCCGTCACCCGGCTCTTGGCCGATCGCTCCGGCGGCGAAGCCGGCAAATCCCATCTTGCCCGCCTAAAGGTCCGCTGCCGCGCAGACTGGCACTAGCTTCGAGCAGGGACGCCCCGTCATGGTGGTGAAAGTCGCCATGATGAATTCGATCCCGTCCCGGCGGGCCAATTGGGCCAGACTGATTTGGTCCGGCGCTGTCGATCCGGTCGGCGGCCCGTTGGGCGTTTCTAGGGTTTCCGACCTGGTTAGGTGCTCAATCTGGGGGGCTGCGACGGCGGTCATGGCTCTTCCTCCTTAGCGTTCAGGGCTTGGCTGGCCGGTCAAGGACCGACCCTCCAGGCGGCCAACTCGTATCCACTGGAGTGCAACAGCAAGTCCTACCAGTGGACCATTCCGTTGAACATTAGAGCATCTGTGTTACCTCTATTGGTCGTAATTAACCAGCTAGAAACGCCAGTTTTACGTGCCGGTGTTCTTACGTTTTCCTGAGGCGTGGTTTCCCGGCAGAGGATTTGTGGCGCGGGAATCCTTAGTTCAGCCCTATCACTCAGGAGGGACGTTTAATGGATGCCGGAATACTCGCGGGCGACACCGCCTGGATCCTGACCAGCACCGCGCTGGTCACATTGATGATGCCCGGTCTGGCCTTCTATTACGGAGGTATGACCGGATTCAAGACCACGCTCAACATGCTGATGATGGTGATGGGCGGTTTCTGCGCGGTCATGGTGGCGTGGAGTTTGATCGGCTACTCCATGGCCTTCGGCAATTCTTACGGGGAGGCCGGAATCCTTGGGAATGTGACCGAGTTCATCGGCCTGCGCGGAATGCTGGTCGAAGACCCGAACGGCCTGCCACCAATGCTCTTAGCCGGCTTCATGGGGATCTTCTGCGCCTTGACGACCTGCATCATCGCTGGCGGCGTGGCCGACCGGATGAAATTCGGGGCTTGGATTGCCTTCGCCGCTCTGTGGTCGGTGCTGGTCTACGCCCCGGTTTGCCACTGGGTTTTCTCGTTCGACAATCCCGAGACCGGTTATGTCGGTGGCTGGATCGCCAACAAACTCCAAGCCATTGACTTCGCCGGTGGCACCGCTGTTCACATCAACTCAGGGGCAGGCGCCCTCGCCTTGGTGCTGGTTCTAGGCGTGCGTCGCAGCTTCAACCGGCCGCCCCGCCCCAATTCGCTGCCGCTGGTGCTTCTGGGCGCTGCTTTACTGTGGGTTGGTTGGTACGGCTTCAACGCTGGTTCGGCCCTAGCCTCCGGCAATAGCGCTGCCGTTGCCCTGACTAACACGCTCCTAGCGACCGCCGCCGCGACCCTTGGTTGGATGGGCTTCGAGAAGCTGCGCGACAAACACTCGACCGCGCTTGGTGCCGCTTCGGGGATGGTGGCCGGGCTGGTGGCGATCACGCCAGCTTGCGGCGCCGTGAACGGCATCGGCGCCATGCTGGTTGGTCTGGCGGCTGGCGTGGTCTGCGCCATCGCCGTCACTTGGAAACGTAAGCTGGGCTACGACGACTCACTCGATGTGGTTGGGATTCACTTCGTCGGTGGCATCCTCGGCACCCTGATGATTGGTCTGCTGGCGGTGCCAGACGCGCCGAATGCCGGCACCGGCTTGTTCTTCGGCGGCGGGTTTGGACTGCTCGGCAAGCAAGCGCTCGCGGCCCTCGCCGTGATCGCCTATTCCTTTACGGTCAGCCTCATTATCGCCTTCGTCCTGAAGAAAACCATGGGCATCCGGGCCGCGGCCGAGGACGAGGATCGCGGCCTTGACGTTGTCATTCACGCTGAGCGTGCCTACGAAATCCCTGTCCTGGTAGGTGATTGACCTATGCCTTAGGCCCACCGAGGCTCCCGCCTGGCCAAAGCCTCGGGGCGGAGCGGAGTTTCCGTCTCGTACCGCGCGGCCGGGCACCAGGCGAAACAACAGGCGCTTTCGGAGGCAATCTAGCCGCCTTCCGCTGGGCGGACCGGGAACCGGCAGGTGATCCCGGGGTTCGCACCCGGCCCGCCCAGCGGTTGGCTTGCCGCCCCGCGAGGAATATCCACTTCTGCCTGACAGGTCGGAGTTCGCCTCGCACCGCCATGGTGGTCCTGCGCGCAGTCGCAGGATCTCCCCGAACCAGGGGGCCGGGACCGGCGGCGGCTGGCTGACGACGGCGGGAGCAGCGGGCCTATCATGGGCGGGTGAGTGAACCTAATGACTCAGGGCGGGCCGACGGCATCGAAATCGCGGCCGGGAGCGAGTCGCGTCAAGCGCCGTCGCCGTCGCCAGAGGCCTTACATGAGGAGTTGAAACAGGCGATCGCCGCCCAGGTGCGGGCGGCCCGGCAGGCTCAGGGTTTGACGATCGGGGCGGCGGCGAGCCGCTGTGGTATCTCCAAAGCGATGCTCTCCAAGATTGAGAACGCGCAGACCTCGTGTTCGCTGGCCACCTTGGCCGCCTTGGCGGATGGCCTCGAAGTGCCGGTGACCTCGCTGTTCAGAGGGGTGGCGGTTGAATCGGAGGCGGTCTTCGTGCCGTCTGGCCATGGTGCGCGGATTGTCCGGCGCGGTTCGCGCCAAGGTCATCTCTATGAACTGCTTGGTTCACTGCGCGGCCCGCATAAGCGGATGGAGGCGGTGCTGGTGACGCTCGATGATTCCTCGGAGGTCTTCCCTATGTTCCAGCATTCGGGCACGGAATTGTTGTACATGCTGGAAGGCACCATGGTTTACGCGCACGGCGATGACACTTACACCATGCGGCCCGGTGACGCGCTTCAATTCGATGGTGAGGGACCGCACGGACCGGTCGATCTGGCTCGGTTGCCTGCCCGTTTCCTGTCTGTCACCGCCTACCCGGATTCAATGGTGGAGGAGTGAGCGTGGCTGGACCGTTGAAGGGAGTGGACCCGGCCGCCGCTACGAGCCGGTTTCCAGACCCTGTGCCGAGCGATGGAGCGGAAGCCCTGGCCGCACGAAGCTCTACGCTTCGCTCCGATGCTTCTGTGGCGATTCCACGGGAGAGCGCCGTGGATCACAAGGCGGATGAACTCCTGGAGGACCAGGTCAAAGCCGTCTACCGGGAAATCCTAAAACGGGCTCCGGAACACGATTTCGCGCCTAGTCTGGACCGGATGCGGGCCGCCATGGAGTTGCTGGGCGAACCGCAGCGGACCTACCGGGTGATCCATGTGGCGGGCACCAACGGCAAGACCTCAACCGCACGCATAGCGGAATCACTGGTCAGAGCGCAGGGACTGAGGACAGGATTGCTGACTTCGCCGCATCTCAGTTCGGTGCGCGAACGAATAGCGATTGATGGCCAGCCGATCAGTCGGGCGGACTTCCTCGACGCCTGGTCACTGGTCGGACCAGTGGTGGACCTAGTTGACCAGCGTTCAACTGCGGCGGGCGGACCGGCGATGAGCTTCTTCGAGGTCCTGACCGTGCTGGGGTTCGTCGCCTGTGCCGACGCGCCGGTCGACGTGGCGATCGTCGAAGTTGGCATGGGCGGGACTTGGGACGCCACTAATGTGGTCGAATCATCGGTCCAGATCATCACGCCAATAGCGCGTGATCACGAACATTGGCTGGGCTCAACCCTTGAGGCCATCGCCGCCGAAAAGGCTGGAATCATCCGCACCCGGGCGGTTATTGGTGATCAGCCAGCGATCGCCGCCGCCGTCATTGAAGAGAAGTTGCTTCAGACCGGCGCCACCGCCTACTGGCTTGGCCGTGACTTCGAAATCCTGGGCCGGGGAATGGCGGTTGGCGGTCAAATATTCCGCCTGCGCGGCTTAGCGGGCGAATACGAGGAGGTGGCGCTCAGCCTGTTCGGCGCCCATCAAGCCGAAAACGCCGCCCTCGCCACCGCCGCGGTTGAATTGTTGATGTCCGATGGAACCGAGCCGTTGCCGGGAGGGGCCTACTTGGAAGGGATCGAAACCGCCACTTCACCCGGCCGTCTAGAAGTCGTTCGCCAGGCCCCGACCGTCCTGGTCGATTCGGCCCATAACCTGGCCGGAGCCGAGGCCCTGGTCGCTGCCCTGGACGAGGCTTTCCCCTTACCGTTGATCGGGCTAGTCGGCGTGCTGGCGGACAAGGACGCCGAAGCCCTGCTTGGAGCCCTCGAACCGGTCTTGAAGCAGGTCGTGACCAGCCGCTCGGCTTCTGCCCGGGCGGCCGAACCGGAAGAACTCGGTGCTATTGCAAGGGAGGTTTTCGGCGAAGATCGTGTTGAAGTGGTCGAACGTCTTGATGACGCCCTTGTGCGGGCTATCGAACTAGCTGAGATCGACGCGGGCGATTCGCCGTCACCACTAGCGACCGGGGTCCTAGCAACCGGTTCTGTCACCATCGCCGCCGAAGTCCGCATCCTGCTCGGCGCGGAGCGAAGCGATACCTACCGTCATCCCGCGCGCGGCGAAGCGCAGTCGCGGGCGTTCGGTCGTATCCGTGCGAGGTAAACCCACTTCGTGGAACTGAATGTCGATATTCCTCGCCGTGGACGCCTGTAACGGTTCCTTTTTGGAGGCGGTTCGGCTTGGTTTGGTGGTCTGCGTGAGCAGTAAATGTGAATCGGGCAGCCAGAAGCGCATATTCCTCGACCTTGGCACGTCAAAGACGCCCCCCGGGCACTGAATTGGTCCGGCGGATCGCTTTACGAGGTTG
>JAIRNM010000349.1 GCA_031258055.1 Bifidobacteriaceae bacterium | reverse complement strand
TGTACAGCACACCAGAGAGTTCCACCGGTTCGGTCAGCGCTCGCCGCGCTGCCATCGGTTCAAGCGGTCCGACATCCCGGTAATCGAACAGTCTTTCAGCGTAGCTTCGCACGTCGGCGAGTCGACCGGGCAGATCAGGGAGGCCAGCACCGCAGACGTAGAACGACCAGCCTCGCTGGCTCGCCTTGTGTTGAGCGGCGAGCAGGGCGCCGAGGAACTCCGGGTCTAGGTCCTGCATCTCATCTACGAAGACGGCGAATCCAATCTTGTGCTTCTTCAGCGGCTCGGCCAGATCTTCGACCAGATCCTGCAAGTCGAAGTCCAGCGTCCCCGAGTCGGCCCGCCCTTTCAGCGCCTCAAAGCCAAACGAGATGCCGGAAAGGCCCAGCGTCATAGAGAAGGACCCGATTGAGCCGAGTGCCTGCTTCAATGGATTGGTCCGGCCACGGCCGAGTTTCCTCGCCGAGGATAATAGATCCGCGGCGAAGCGCCGCCGCACTCCTTGTCGCTCACCGCCGCCGGGGCTGCCTTCGATGCTGCATGTCAGCCAGCTAGCGTCGTCGGCTCGGAGCCTGAAGGACTCGAGCAGGACCGTCTTGCCGACACCGCGCAGGCCGGTAAGCACAATTCCGCGCGACGGGAGACCCTGCTTGGCGCGCAGGGGCAGCGCGTCAAACAAGGCGAGCTCGTCGTCGCGGCCCGCCAGCGACCGAGGCATAATCCCGGAGCCGGGCATATATGGGTTGGCGGCAATTTCCACATCCACAGTCTAACAAAATCTATCGCGATCTAACAGCGTCTAACAGCATCTAACGTCATCTAACAAGAGCAGGCGTGCCTTCACCGTCCGTTCGCACGGGCCTCTAACTGATCAGGCTTTCGCCATTCGTCGCCTTCCCCACCTATCCCGCGGCACAGCCAGAGGGATCATGACCATCAATCGACCCACCGTGACGGAAGGACGCGCGCGGCACCGGCGCTTGGTGACTTGGTGCTGGGAGGCGGGGCGACGGCATCGTGCGACTAAGGAGGGCGGCGCGGGCGGGACGGAGAGTTGGTAAGGTGGCACGGCATCTTTCGTGAGAATGGGTCCGCGGCCGCACCCGAATGCCCCGTGCGCTTTTGAGGAGTTCTATGCTGATTCGCCTGTTGCGCGTCTACCTGAGACCATACAGGGCTGTCATCGTCGCTGTGCTGCTATTTCAAGTTGTGCAGGCGGTGGCGAACCTCTATCTGCCGTCGCTGAACGCCGACATTATTGACAATGGTGTGGCGAAGGGGGATACCGCCTACATTTTGCGAACGGGCGGTTGGATGTTGGGCGTGTCGCTTGGCCAGGTGGTGGCGGTGGTTGGCGCCGTCTTCCTCGGGGCGCGTTCGGCCATGCGGCTGGGGCGGGACTTGCGCCAAGCCCTGTTCGACAAAGTGATGGGCTTTTCCGCCCGCGAACTCGCCCGCTTCGGCGCTCCCTCGCTCATCACCAGGACCACAAACGACGTCCAACAAGTCCAGATGCTGGTGCTAATGACGTTAGTGATCTTGATTTCGGCGCCCATCATAATGATCGGGGCAGGGACTATGGCGCTCAGGCATGACGCTGTCTTGTCGTCGCTTATCTTGGTCGCCCTGCCAGTTGTGATGATCTTCCTCTGGGTAGTGCTGAAGAAGATGAATCCGCTGTTCAGGGCCATGCAAAAGGCTATCGACGCGGTCAATCGAGTACTCCGGGAACAGATCAACGGGAACCGCGTGATCCGAGCCTTCGTCCGGCAGCCTTATGAAGAAGAGCGCTTTGACGGGGTCAACCGACATCTGACCCAACTCCAGTTGAGTGTCGGCTACGCCTTCGCCCTGATGTTCCCGTTCATGATGTTGATAATGAACCTGACTTCGGTGGCGGTGATCTGGTTCGGCGGTCACCGGGTCGAATCCGGCGCCATGGAAGTCGGTGCCCTGACCGCCTTCATCACCTACCTCATGCTGATCTTGATGAGCACCATGATGGCCTCAATGATGTTCTTCTTCGTGCCAAGAGCCCAGGCTTGCGCGGAACGGATCGAAGAAGTCCTGGAAGCCAAGATCACGGTTGGCGAACCGGCCGAACCGATCCGCGCTCTGAGGCGGCCGGGCCACCTCAAGCTGACCAAAGCCTCCTTCCGCTTCGAGGGAGCCGAAGCGCCGGTCCTCACCGATGTTTCCTTCGAAGCCGGTCCCGGCCAGGTCACAGCCATTATCGGGGCGACCGGCTCGGGCAAGACCAGCCTGGTCAACCTGATCCCGCGCCTATTCGACGCGACCGCGGGCAGCGTCGAGGTCGGTGGCGTCAACGTCAAAGAACTGGACCTGGAGACCCTCTGGGGGGTGATCGGATTCGTTCCGCAACAGCCTTATTTGTTCTCCGGCACGGTGAGGAGCAACTTGGCCTTCGGCAGGCCAGACGCCAGCGGCCAGGACATGTGGGAAGCCCTTGAAATAGCCCAAGCGGCGGACTTTGTCCGTGACTCCGGCCAGGGCCTGGACATGGAGATAGTCCAAGGCGGCGGCAACGTTTCCGGCGGCCAGCGCCAACGCCTGTCGATTGCCCGGGCGGTTATCCGGCGCGCACCGATCTACGTGTTCGATGACGCTTTCTCGGCTTTGGATTTCGCCACCGACGCTCGCGTCAGGGCGGCGTTGAAGCCGGTCACGAAGGAATCAACCGTCGTGATCGTGGCGCAGAGGGTCGGCACCATCATGGACGCCGACCAGATTCTGGTGCTGGACGCTGGCCGAGTGGTCGGCCTGGGCACTCACCATGAATTGATTGACGACTGCCCGACCTATCGCGAGATAGTCGAATCGCAGATGACGTTGGAAGAGGCAGCATGAGCGCGCGCAGACGCCGCTGGGGCGGCGGCCCCGGCTCAGTCGGGGCCGCCATCGGCGCTGACCGGTCAAACCGCGCGGGTGGCGGCGGGAAAGGAGACCGGCCGGGCGGCACGGCCCAGGCAGCAGCCCCGGGACGTCCAGGCGGGCCGCCAGCGCGCGGCGGAACTGGCTTCGGGCCACCAGGCGCCGCCATGGCCGGGGCGAAAGCATTGCATTTCAAGGAATCGGGCCTGCGTTTCCTGGGTTTGCTCAAGCCAGAGCGAGCCAAGATCGCTATCACCATGATTTTGACCGTGTTCTCGGTCGGATTGGGCGTGGTGGGGCCCAAGCTGTTGGGCGAGGCGACGAACCGTGTCTTCGAAGGGTTCATGGGTAAGACGATCGGCGCCATGATGGTCAAGGCGGGCATCCTCCAAGAGGGCCAAACCATGTCCAAAGCCGACGTCATGAAACTACTTGAGCAAGCTCAAGCGCACCCCCAGCCGGGCCAACCGGAGATCAACTCGCATCTTGTCGACATGTTGGCGGCGATGGATTTCACCGCCCAGGTCGGGGTTGACTTCCACGCGGTGGGAATGATTCTACTCGGTGTCTTGGGCATATATTTGGGCTCTGCGCTCCTGGGTTATGTCCAGGGGATTATCACCGCCCGAATCATCCAGAATTCCATGTACCGGTTGCGGCGCGACGTCGAGGTCAAACTGGGCCGTTTGCCCTTGAAGTACTTCGACAACCAGCCCAAGGGCGAAGTCTTGTCGCGCGTGACGAACGACATCGACAACGTTGGCCAAACCCTCCAGCAGACCATGACGCAGCTCCTATTCGCTGTTTTCAACCTGGTCGGCATCCTGGTCATGATGCTGACCATTTCGCTTCCGCTGACGCTCATCGCCGTCTGCACTATTCCGGTCGCCGGGCTGGTCACAGCTTTGATAGCGAAGCGCGCCCAGCCCCAGTTCGTGGCGCAGTGGGCCTCCACCGGTGAACTCAACACGCACATCGAGGAAATGTATACGGGCCACGCGGTCGTCAAACTTTATGGGCACCGAGCGGCGGCCGAAGGTGATTTCCGGGACCGCAACCGCGCCTTGTATGAAGCCTCGTTCAAGGCCCAAGCGATTTCGATGTCGATTCAGCCGGTCATGGGCTTCGTCTCGAACCTCGCTTACGTCCTGATCGCGGTGATTGGCGGTTTGCGGGTCGCTTCGGGCGGCATGTCGCTTGGTGACGTCCAAGCCTTCATCCAGTATTCGCGCCAGTTCAACCAGCCGCTCGCCCAAGTCGCCTCAATGATGAACTTGCTTCAGTCCGGCGTCGCGTCAGTTGAGCGGGTCTTCGAATTGCTCGATGCCGAAGAGTTGGCGCCCGACCCCGCCTCGCCCTCCCATCTGGCCGACTTCACTGGGCGAGTCGACTTCAACGACGTTTCGTTCTCGTATGACCCGGACAATCCCCTGATCGAAGAGCTGCGGTTGTGGGCCAAGCCGGGCCAGACCGTGGCGATTGTCGGCCCGACCGGGGCCGGCAAGACCACACTGGTGAATCTGCTGGAACGGTTCTATGAGATCGAAGGCGGCTCAATCACTCTTGACGGGGTAGACATCCGTGATCTCACCCGCGAAGAATTGCGCTCCAAAATGGGCATGGTGCTCCAGGACACCTGGCTGTTCGGCGGCACTATCTGGGAGAACATTCGTTACGGGCGGTTGGAGGCGACCGATGAGGAAGTCCTCGCCGCCGCCCAAGCGACCTACGTTGATCGGTTCGTCCACGCCCTACCGGACGGTTACGGAACCCTGATCGATGAAGAAGCCTCCAACGTTTCCGCCGGTGAACGCCAACTCTTGACCATCGCCCGGGCCTTTTTGGCGGACCGCGCCGTCCTCATCTTGGACGAGGCGACTTCGTCGGTTGATACCCGCACTGAGGTGTTAGTCCAGCGGGCCATGAACAAACTCCGGCGCGGCCGCACCTCTTTCGTGATAGCCCATCGGCTCTCAACTATCCGTGACGCGGACGTGATCGTGGTGATGGAACACGGCGCGGTGGTGGAGAAGGGCT
>JAIRNM010000325.1 GCA_031258055.1 Bifidobacteriaceae bacterium | reverse complement strand
GTACGGGCCCAGTTCTTTGAGTTACGCACCCGCGGCGCCTCAGAATCACCGAGACTTCGCTTCGTTTCGGGCGGGATGACGGCCGTTCGGCGCGGTCGCGGTAGGCAGACGACAAAGACGGGCGCTGGTTCCTGGTGGTGGCGTGCAAGTGGAGCTAACCTACGCCACCGTAACCTGATGCCGTGAGCAATCAATTCTCCCCCGCAAATTCCCAGACCTTGGGCGACATCACCCGGCGGTCGGCTAGACGCTACCCCAATAAGACTGCCCTCATCGACGGCAAAACCTCCATCACTTTCAGCCAATTGGACCGTTTGGTCGACTCGGTGGCCGCTGCGATCCAGGCCGAAGGCCTGGTCAAAGGCGATGTCTTGGCGGTGCTCAGTCGCAATTGCTGGGAAATGGCAGTGCTGCCGTTCGCGGCGGCTCGGGCCGGGGTGATCCTCGCTCCGATCAACTTTCTACTCAGCGCGGCGGAAGTCGCGGCCATCTTGCGCCTGGCCAAACCAAAGGCGTTCGTGGCCGAAGAGTACTTGATCGACACCGCCCAGGCAGCTCTAGACCAGGCCACCTTGGACCAAGGCACTCGTGACCAGGGCGGCCCTCACCAGGCCACCTTTGACCAGGCCACCCCTGACCAGGCCACCCCCGACCAGGCCACCTCTGACCAGGCCGCCCCCGACCAGGCGGCCTTAGACCAGGGCGAGCTGAGCGAGGTCGCTCGACTCGGCATCGGCCCAGGGCAACGGGCGGCGCGGCAGGGTTGGCGCGACCTAGACGAATGGCTAAACCACCAGGGCAGCCCGCAGCCGGTGCCAGTGACGGACAGCGACATCATCCGCCTGATGTTCACCTCCGGGACGGAAGCTGGCGCCAAGGCCGTCCAGTTGACTAGCCGGTCGCTGATGTGGCAATACGTCTCGACGATAGTCTCCGGCGGGGCCAGCGCCGACGACATCGACCTGCATTTCATGCCTTTCTATCACTGCGCCCAGTTGGACGTTTTCCTGATCCCGGACATCTATCTGGGCGCCACTTCCGTCATCTTGCGGTCAGCGGGGCCAGGCCCCATCATCCGCGCTATCAGCGCCCACGGCGTCAACAAAGTCTTCGCCACCCCCTCGAAATGGATCGAACTGCTCCGCTCCCCCGCCTTCGACCAAGCCAGTCTGGCCGGGCTCACCAAGGGCTATTACGGGGCTTCGGCCATGCCAGTGCCAGTGTTGCTGGAGTTGGCGAACAAGCTGCCGAACCTCAAACTGTGGAACTTTTATGGCCAGACCGAGATGAGCCCGGCTGCCTGCATTCTGCCGCCGGAAGACCAACTCGAGTTCGCTGGCTCGGCCGGTCGGCCCGCCCTCAACGTTGAAATGGCCATTCTGGGGCCCCACGGCCAAGAACTCGGCCCCAGCCAGGTGGGCGAGATCGCCTTCCGCTCCCCCCACGCCTGTGCCGGCTACCTGGATGACCCTGCGGGCACCGAACACTTGTTCCGGGACGGTTGGTTACACACCGGTGACCAGGGCTATCGTTCCGAGGCGGGGCGGCTGTACTTCGTTGACCGGGTGAAGGACACAGTCAACGTGGGCGGCGAGAAAGTCACCTCGCGCGAGGTCGAAGAGGTCATCTACCAGCTTCCGGAGGTTCTCGAAGCGGCTGTCATCGGCGTGCCCGATCCGCGTTTCGTCGAGGCTGTCGCCGCCGTGGTGGTGCCCCGGCCCGGCGCCGACTTGACGTCCGATGCCGTCATCCAGTTCACCCGCCGCCACTTGGCCCGTTTCAAGACACCGAAGTTCGTCGTCTTAGCTGAGACCTTACCGAAAAACGCCTCCGGGAAAATCCTTAAGCGTGAACTCCGCGCCCAACACAGCGCGCTCGCGCTCGAATAATCGCGACACGCCATGTTGTGTCGTTCTCGGGGATCGCCACAATATGTAGTAGGGTAGCTGAATTGCTGGTCGCCCGGAAGGGCGGTGGGCAGGCTCCCGAGGGCCGCACCAGGCGGACGGAAGGAGCCCAGCCCACATGGGAACCCGGTGCGAATCCGGGACTGCCCCGCAGCGGTAAGTGGGAACGACGGTCGCATAAAGCACTGGGCCCTCCAGGCCTGGGAAGCAGCGGCCAGGTAGGAACCGCGCTCAACGCGCGAAAGCTCACCAGTCCGAAGACCTGCCAGCGAGCATGGGCAAAGTGCCCATGGGGAAACGCCTTCGGAGGGAAGCGCCGTGACCGTTACCGTCTATTCCAAGCCCGCCTGCCCGCAATGCCTGGCGACCCGCCGCGCCTTTGACCAAGCCCGCGTCCACTACCAGGTGATCGACCTCAGCCAGGACGCCGAGGCACTGTCCGAAGTAATCTCATTGGGGCACCGCCAAGCGCCGGTCGTAGTGGCCGGCACCGACCACTGGTCCGGTTTCCGCCCCGATCGGATCGCCGCCGTCGCCGCCCAGCAGGCGATAAAAGGGGCCGATGCCGATCACTCACCGTTCGCTTTGAAGGCCGCCTAGCGTGGGGCGCGCGTCGCTCGCGGATGCGCCCAACGAGGTGGGCGTGCAGATGGCCGGGCCGATCAATCGGCGAGGTCAGAAGCTTGGCATTGTGTACTTCTCCTCCGCTTCTGGTAACACCGCCCGGTTCGTGGCCAAACTGGGCTGGCCCGCCTGGCGGATACCAGCCGATGGGACTGAGCCACGTGAGCCACGGGGACGTACTCGGTGGCTCACCGAGAGGCAAAGCTCGGCTCATTCGTCAAAGTTGCGGTCGCCTAGACCGGGGAGCGATCAGCTCCGGTTGACGGGGCCGTATGTGTTGATCACGCCCACTTACGGCGCCGGTACGCGCGCCCGCACTGATCGCCGGGCCGACCACGGCATCGACCACCAAACTGATGGCCGCAACCACGACGGCATCGCTCACCCCTCCGGAGCGAATAGCCAACTGGCGGCCCGGCCGGGGACGGTTCCCCAGCCAGTCGTCCAATTCCTCGGTGACGTGACCAACCGGGCTTGGCTGCGCGGCGTGATCGGGGCTGGCAACACCAACTTTGGGGCCGCTTATGGTCTGGCGGCGGACCTGATCGCCGCTAAGTGCCAGGTACCGTGTTTGGCTAAGTTCGAGCTAATCGGGACCCCGGCCGATGTGGAACGAATCCAGCGCGGCCTGACTGAATGGTGGGAGCAGCAATGACCACTGACTACCACTCGCTCAACGCGATGCTCAACTTATATGGCGAAGATGGCCGCATCCAATTCGAGGCCGACCACAGCGCGGTCAAGGAATACTTCCGCGCTCATGTCATCCCAAACACAGCGCGGTTTGATTCACTGGCCCAGAAACTTCGCTACCTGATTGACCAGGAGTATTACGAAGCGGACGTTTTTGCGCCTTATAGCGCCAAATTCGTCGAGGAGT
>JAIRNM010000270.1 GCA_031258055.1 Bifidobacteriaceae bacterium | reverse complement strand
GCCAGTACTTTGGTGACTCGGACAGCTTCTTCTACCAGGTGTTGTCCAGGACCAACCTTCAGCCGACAGTGTCTGACTAACTGCACGAGTTTCACGCTGACGGCCACGTCAGTTTGGGCTGCCGTCACCTGGTTAGAAGATGGCGCGCCCGAGCCCAGTCGGCAGTTGTGATGTGTCTTGCCATTTGTCCAGCGAGCCTGTAGCAGTCCCGTCCGTCCTCCGCCGTGGGCGTTTGCGTCCAGAACTCCCATACTGTGACGGCTGCGTTCACCGCTGTGGCGACTAGATCGGTCCAGCCTTTCTCAGCCTGGCGGGTGGCGAAGCGGAGCGCGTACTCGGTCTTGCGCAGGGGCCTGGGCACCGTTCCTTCCCGTTTTGCCATGTCAGGCGCGCCGCGGAAGCGTCCCGGCCAGCTAGCCCCAGGCCAGCCAGTAACCATTAGAGAAGTGCAACGCCCCTACGGTTGTGGTTGTTCACATCACGACCATGGAGGGGGCTGCACTTCCTGGCCTGCACACCACACACCTGTCTTTGGACGAGCGCGTCCAGATCAAGAAGTGCCTGGACGCGGGCAAGTCGATCCACCAGTTGATCTCTTTCGAGTTGGTTGAAGGCGAATCGGTGCGCTCCATCGTTTATCGCCTAGCCACGAGTAACCGCTGGCCATCCGCGCGCGGTGACAAACCTGTCAGAGGGACGTTATAGCCTGTCTGGCGTGCGAGTTGTCGCGGACGGGCTCACCCCGGCTGATTCCTACCTGGGCCAGCGGATCGAACGCGCCATCGGCCGGGGCGGTAAGAAATTGGCGGGGGCCGGTCTGGAAACTGTCGGCGATCTGCTGCGCCACTATCCGAAACGGTATGACGACCGGCTGGCGCCGACCGACATGGGCGGACTCAAACTGGATGAGATGGTGTCCATCAATGCGCGCGTCGCCGCCGCCGAGGTCCGGGACATCAAGCAGCGGACGCAGTGGTTGGTGGCGGTCCAAATCACTGACGGCGACCACCGCCTGGATCTCACCTTCTTCCTCAAGAAATGGCACCTGGTCGACTACTATCTGAACCAGTACCAGGTCGGACGGATGGGCCTGTTTACCGGCCGGGTCAGCCTCTACCGTGGCCGCCAGCAGTTGGTCCACCCGGAAGTTGTCTGGGAGGACGCCCGCGCCCAGGAAGACCCGCGCTTCGCCGGGCGGCTAATCCCGATCTACCCGGCGGTGGCAGGCATCCAGTCGCCGCAACTGCAAAAGGCGATCCAGACCGCTTTGATGGCATTGGGCACCGATCCGCTGGGCGACCCGCTGCCGGAGGCACTAATCGCGGAGCGCGGCTTGCCGTCGCTGGGCCAGGCTTTCTGGGACATCCACAACCCGGCTGAGCCCAGCCAATGGCAAGCAGCCCAGCGCCGGTTCCGCTTCGAGGAAGCGTTCGTCTCACAGGTCGGGCTGGCCCGGCGCCGCCACCGTCTCGATGCCGCCGGAGGCGCCAAGCCGCGACCGCTCGCGCCGAGCGCGGATTCTTTGGTGGCTCGTCTTGATGCCAACCTGCCATTCGTCTTGACCGAGAGCCAACGGGCAGCGGGCGACAAACTATGCCATCTATTGGCACTAGACCGTCCCTTGAATCAACTACTCCAAGGCGACGTCGGATCAGGCAAGACAGTGGTCGCGCTCAGGGCGATGCTGCAAGTGGCCAGTGGCGGCGGCCAAACGGCGTTGCTTGCCCCCACCGAGGTCCTAGCCGGTCAGCATTTCCGGACTATCGAAGGGCTGTTGGCCAGGTTGCCAAAAGGCCCCGACCCGATCCAAGTCCGGCTGCTGACCAGCGCTGTTAGCCCCAAAGCGAAAGGCTCATTGCTAGGAGAAATCGAAAGTGGGGCGGCCCAGATCGTTGTGGGAACCCACGCCCTGCTCGAAGAATCCGTCAAATTCCGTGACCTGGGCTTGATTGTGGTGGATGAACAGCACCGGTTTGGAGTGGAGCAGCGCGACGTCCTTAGGAATCGAGGCGGCACCAGGCCGCATCTGCTGGTCATGACCGCCACGCCAATCCCACGGACGGTCGCCATGACGGTGTTCGGTGACTTGGGCGTGACAACTCTGAGCGAACCACCGCCTGGCCGCCCAGACGTGAGAACAACCTGGGTCAATCCCTCGCTCCACCCGTCCTGGTTGAAGCGAGTCTGGCAACGTTTGGCAGAGGAAGTCGCCGCTGGGGGGCGCGGCTTTGTTGTCTGCCCGGCGATCGAGCCAGGCGAACTGGAGCCGGGCTCTGATTTGGTCCAAGAAGAGACGCCCACCCGCTTCGCCTTCGCCCAGCCGACTCTCTCAGGTTTGGAGAGCGTCAACAATAAAACGGGCGGAAAGGACCAGACGGCGGGAGCGGTCCTTAAGGCCGGAGGGTTCGCGCGGGCGGGAGGGAGCCCGAATGGGAGAGCGGGCCAGACCGTTGGAACGGGCCGAACAGCAGCGGGAGGCCAGACGGCGGGAGGTCAGACGGCGGGGGGCCAACCGGCGGCGAAGAGGCCGCTCGCCTCAGTCAGCCAGACTCTGGCGGCGTTGCGCGCCAACCCGGACCTGGCCCAGGTCAGGTTTGCTCCCCTGCATGGCCGGATGACCAGCCAAGAGAAGGACCAGACGATGGCCGCCTTCCAAGACGGCGAGGTCGATGTGTTGGTGGCCACCACCGTCATTGAAGTTGGGATTGACGTGCCGCAGGCCAGCGTGCTGGTGGTGTTGGACGCCGATCGTTTCGGTTTGTCACAGCTTCACCAGTTGCGCGGGAGAATTGGGCGCGGCCAGGCTCCTGGTGTGTGCCTGCTGGTTTCCGAAGCGGACGCGGAGAGTGTGGCGGCACGCCGTCTCAGCGCCATGGAAGAGACTCGTGATGGCTTCCGGCTGGCGGAAATCGATCTGGAAACCAGGCGCGAGGGCGAAGTACTGGGAGACAGCCAATCGGGCCGTTCGTCCTTCAAACTGCTGCGCTTATCTAGCGACTATCAGTTGATTGACCAAGCTCGCCAGGCTGCAGCGGCGGTGATCGCCGAAGACCCGGCACTGGCCGCCCAACCAGCTTTGAAACGGGCGGTCGAGGAACTCCTGGCTGGCCGCGAAGACTACCTGGAAAGAGGGTGAGAACAAGGTGACCAGGATTGTCGCGGGCGTAGCTGGCGGGCGGCCCATTAAAGTTCCAGCGGCAGGAACCAGACCCACGTCAGAGCGAGTGCGCGAAGGGCTGTTCTCAGCCGTTGAAGCATTGTGCGGCGGTCCAACGGCTTGGGAGGGCAAGAGGATTCTGGACCTTTACGCTGGTTCCGGCAGCTTGGCGCTTGAGGCGCTGAGCCGTGGTGCTACCAGCGCCCTGGCGATCGACTCCTCCCCGGCGGCGGTGCGGGTAATCCGGGCCAACGCTACGGCCTTGGGTTTAGCCCAACAGCTTCAGGTTTGGCGGACCAGGGTGGAGGTGGCCCTGAAGCGGGGAATGCCGGGGCGTTTCGACTTGGTTTTCTTGGACCCGCCCTACGATCTGCCAACAGCAGCGGTCGATGCCGTCTTGGCAAGCCTTGCGGCTAGTGGCCTGCTAGCGCCGGGTGCCGTGGTCGCGGTCGAACGGTCCGCCCGCGCTGCGGCGCCAGGTTGGCCGGAGGGCTGGGAAGATATTGGTATGCGTGAATACGGGGAGACCGCCATCTACTTAGCCAGGAACGGTGGTGTCGGTGGGAAAGACGCGGAAGGCAAGCTACGCGGCGCGAAGCGGGGACACGGAGCAGCGCGAGGAGACGGGGAAGAGCGTGACGACGGCATCGGGCAAGACCATGGCTGAGCGACTGGCGGTAGTGCCGGGTTCGTTCGACCCGGTGACGTTGGGGCACTGCGACGTGATCCGGCGGGCCGCCGATTTATTCGACCGGATCGTGGTGGGAGTAGCTGTCAACGCCGCCAAACAGGCTCTGCTGCCAGTCGAAACCCGGATAGCGCTGATTGAAGACAGCTTCGCCGGGCGCGAGGACATCGAAGTGTCCCAGGTTCCCGGCCTGCTGGCCGAGTTCTGCCGCCAACGCGGCGCCACCGCCATAGTCAAAGGCTTGCGCGGCGGCCAAGACCTAGGCCATGAAGAACCGATGGCGTTGGTCAACAAGGAACTGACCGGCGTGGAGACGGTCTTCCTGGCGGCGGCGCCTGTCTGGGGCCATGTGTCGAGTTCAATTGTCAAAGACGTGGCCCGCTGCGGCGGCGAGGTGTCCGCCTATGTGACGCCCGCCGTGGCCGCAGCGCTGGCAGAGGCGTTTGGGCGGCGCCAGTCGGTGCAGTAGACTGGCGGGTTGGTTCAGCCGGTTCGGCCGGGCCGTGACCTTTGTCGAATCCGAATACACATCACAGATACATGCTTGAGCCAAACGCCGCCGCGGTGCCGGAATTGACCGTTTCGGTCAGACAACTGGCCAATCGGCCCGGGACGTCCAGGCAGTTGACGGTGAATTTCGATGCGGCTGAAGCGATCGGCACGGAGGTGATCGGTGTTCCGGAAGGCCAGCCGGTCAGCTTAGAATTGCTGCTCGAGTCGGTGCTGGAAGGAGTGCTGGCTACCGGAACCGTGCGTTCCACTGCGCGCGGGGAGTGCGGGCGGTGCCTGGAAGAACTCTCAGTCCCAACTGAGGTCACCTTTCAGGAATTGTTCGAATTCTCCGAGCCTGCCCGGGCGGGTGAAGCACCCGCCGAAGACCAGCTAATGGTGATTGACGACACGATCGACCTGACCGTTCCGGTTCGGGACGCGATCGTGCTGTCGCTGCCATTCAGGCCGCTGTGCCGGGAAGACTGCGCGGGGCTTTGTCCCCAGTGCGGCGCCCGCCTAGCGGACGAACCGGGGCATGCTCACCGTACAGTGGACCCGCGTTGGGCCGCCTTGCAAGACCTGTTGGAAGACGAAAGAGAAGAGATTTAGCCGTGGCTGTTCCAAAGCGAAAGACCTCGCGCGCCAATACGCGGTCCCGCCGCTCCCAGTGGAAGACCAGTGCGACCACGCTGACCGACTGCCCGCATTGCGGCGCGCCCACCCGCCCGCATAACGCCTGCCCAACTTGCGGCACTTATAAGGGGCGGCTCTACGCCGCTGCCCAGCGCAGCGAGTTTGAGGCCTAGAACCGTGGGCCGTGTTCCCGGTGCTGTCTCGCCGGTGACCGGTGGTCGTTGCTTCTTGACTGCTAACGAATCCGCTCGTGGCGCTGTCAGGTGGGCCTTGGGCAGCGTTGCCCAAACCACTAGCTTCCCCAACAACCAGGCGCGGCAGGACGCTGTCCAGTGACAACGCCTACGGTCATCGGTCCTGACGCGGTCACGCGGCTGTTGAACGCGCTCGGTGTAGCGGTCGACCCGGAGTTGCTGGTCTTAGCGCTGACTCACCGTTCCTTCGCCCATGAGGCGGGCGGTATCCCAACCAACGAGCGCCTGGAGTTTCTGGGCGACTCGGTTCTGGGTCTAGTTGTCACCGAATACCTTTACAGAACCCATCCGGGCCTGCCGGAAGGCGAATTGGCGAAGATGCGGGCGGCCTCAGTTTCGCAGCGGGCTCTGGCCAAGATCGCCCGCGCTATTGAGCTTGGCCCATATATTTTGCTAGGCCGGGGCGAAACCAGCACCGGCGGGGCAGACAAAGAGTCGATCCTGTCGGACACACTTGAAGCCATCTTGGGCGCCGTTTACATCTGTCACGGGTTGGAAGAAACCCGGCGCTTGGTCCTCAGGCTGGCTGGCCCCACTTTGAAGGCGGCCGCCTCCCTGGGCGCGGGGCTGGATTGGAAGACCTCGCTCCAAGAACTGGTCGCCAGCCGGGGCCTCAAGCCGGTCGAATATCAGGCCGAAGGCAGAGGCCCCGACCATGCCAGAGTGTTCGATGCCGTCGTCTTGGTGGGCGGCGAAGAATGGGGCCACGGCAGCGGCACGTCGAAGAAGTTGGCGGAGCAGCGGGCCGCCGCCGACGCTTACGAGCGGCTGCGCGATTCGTCTCCGGACGACCCAGAACCGGTCTGATTCGCGTCAACAGGCATTTCACGCTTGGACTGGCTCGGCTGGTCACGCTAAAGTTGGCCCGTGCAAGGAAGCGACTTGGAACCCAAACCGACCGGCCAAATCAACGTCATGATCGTTGACGATCACGAAGTAGTTCGTCGCGGTATAGCCGAAGTAGTCGAACGCTCAGACGGCATGCGGGTAGTAGCCGAGGCGGGTTCTGTCGCCGAAGCGCTCCGCCGGGCCGTGCTAGTTAATCCCCACGTCATATTGGTTGATCTGCGGCTGCCGGACGGCACTGGCATTGACCTGATGAAGCAACTGCAAACGGCGGCCCCGACCGCCCGGCCGGTGGTGCTAACCTCCTTCGATGACGACGACGCTCTGGCCGCGGCGCTCGAAGTGGGGGCGGCGGCCTTCTTGCTGAAGTCCGTCCGCGGCGCCGAAATCGCCGATGTGATCAGGGCGGTGGCCCAAGGCCGGACCCTGTTGGACGAACGCACACTGACTCGGCGCCGGGCGGATCACGAGGACCCAACTGCTGACTTGACTCCTTCAGAGCACAAGGTGCTCGCTTTGATCGGTGAGGGCTTATCGAACCGAGAGATTGCCGAACGCCTTGGCGTGGCGGAGAAAACTGTCAAGAACCACATCACCTCGTTGCTAGCGAAGATGGGCCTGCAGCGCCGCACGCAGGTCGCTGCTTGGGTGGCGGCTAAAGAATCGAGTTCCTGGCGCGCCCAGTAGGCGGTCGCCAGAGCGTTACGTGGTTGTTTAGTCGAGGCGGACGAGCCGTCCGACACCGCCGACAAGGGTTCTTAGTGTTCGGTCGGTCTGCGTCAGCCCTGAAGAATGACCTGGTCGGCATCGGTCAGGACAGCGGGACGACCCATTCCAGGCGCGTCCCGCGCCCGTCTGATCGGGGCGCGGCGGTGAAGCTGCCGCCACGGTGAGCGGCGCGGTCGGCCAAGTTCGACAAGCCAGATTGACGGTGGCGGTCAGACGGCAAGCCGACGCCATCGTCCTCCACTATGACGGTGACCTCGCCGGGAGCGCCAGCGGGCCCCTCAGCCGGCGTCACTAAAGCCACGGTGACTGTGACCGAAGCGGCCTTGGCGTGGCGCCCTGCGTTGGACAGTCCCTCGCGCACGACCGCTACCAGGTCGTCGGCCAGCGAAGG
>JAIRNM010000204.1 GCA_031258055.1 Bifidobacteriaceae bacterium | reverse complement strand
CCAGCCGGCGGGCGCGGGAGGCGCCCGCCGCTACTTGGCCGGGAGGAGGTATTTGGCCGGCGGCAGCGACTCCAAGGTGGTGAAACCGGCGGGGGCGGCTATCACCTGCGGAATGCGGTTGACTATGGTCCCGCAAGTCAGCTCGACGGTGTTGGGCTTGTCCACGCTGACGGCGGTAGTCGGCTCGCCCCGGATCACCCAGTCGTTCAGGTCCACGTCGCCAGGCTCGTAGACCACGCCCCTGACCTCCATCACAATGTCAATGCCCTCTTCCGTGGTCGCGGTGGCGCGGGCCGCCATGCCCAGGGCTTGGCCCGGCTCAATGTCCCGGCCCAGGGTGGTGGACTTGACCGGATGGTCTGAGTAGCGGGGCATCAGCACCTGGGTGATGCCCGTCATGTGCAACCCAAGCTGTGAGGCGATCCAGCCGGGCACGTTCATGGCGAAGGACGGCACGTTGGCATCTGCTATCTCGCGCTGGAACTCGTCGGGGATCATGCCCACACCGTGGACTTTGGCCAGTGCGATGCCGTAGTCGTCCACGTTATAAGAGGACACGCCCTCCATCGCGTCGATCCGCTGGGTCGAGCCAGCGATCACCGTCGCCAGATTCCCCCAGTAGACATCTTGGTAGCCGGAGCCGGTCAAGGTCACGCCGTGCTCTTTGGCCAGCGCGTCCAGCCGATCGGTGATCTCAGGCGAGGTGGTGCGCGGGTAGAACGCCTCCTCGCAGGTCGAAATGGCGTTGACGCCGTGGCGGGCGCAGCGCGCGAAGAACGGCTCCATGTCGCTCATCAGCGATAGCAGTGTCAGCACCGCTATGTCCGCCTCGCGGGAAAGCACCTCGTCTGCGTCGGCCGAAACCGTCAGACCGAGATCGCGGCCCAGACCGCCAACCTGGCCAGCATCCTTGCCCACCAGATCGGGATTGTTGTCGATCACGCCGACCAGTTCGAAGCCCTTTTCCACCAGGTAGCGGATGATGATGGACCCCATCAGTCCGGCGCCGTAGAGAACTACGCGGGTTGGTTTCGTGGCGGTCATTAGATGCTCCTTTGCACAGTCAGGACGGTAGGACACCCAGGCTAATGCGCCGGTCTCCGCCCGGACGGCGACCTTGGCCCCAGCCCAGCATTCGGACCGAGGGGCGATGCCGACGCGAGCATCAGACCGTGCCGACAATTACGCCTATGCCCACTGCTGGAACGTTGGGGTTAGACGTTGAAGCCTATGGCGCGGAGTTGTTCGCGGCCGTCAGGGGTTATTCGATCTGGTCCCCAGGGGGGTGTCCAGACCCAGTTGATGGTCACGTCTTCGACCAGTCCTTCCAGGGCCGCGGCCGCTTGCGATTCGATTAGATCGGTCAGGGGACAAGCCGCTGACGTCAAGGTCATGTCGACGACCGCCCGGCCTTGGTCGTCAATGTGGACGCCGTAAAGCAGCCCCAGGTCGACAACGTTGATGCCGAGTTCGGGGTCGATGACGTCTCTCAACGCTTCTTCGACATCGGCGCCGGTGGGCCAGGCCGGGGAGGCGGGGCGCTCGGTTGGAACTAGCGGCGGCTGTGCACCGGCTGCCGGGCTGGTCGAAACAGCGGCGGTTGAACCAGCAGCGGAAGCGGCGCTCGAAGGAGGGGCCGGGGCGGCGTAAGCAGGGGCGGTTTGGGTGGACGTGGCCCCAGTGGGCGGCGGTGGCGCGGCGGGAGCGGGAGGTGGCGGGGCGAACTCACTGCTCGTATAAGGCGATGGCATGTCAAATCCCTTCCGGTATGTGGGCCGGGGTGGCGTCACCGGCCAGTGCTTTAGCGACAGCGTCTTTCAGCGCCATCCAGCCGAGCAAGGCGCATTTCACGCGCATCGGATAACGCGAAACGCCTTCGAGGGCGATGGCGTCCTCGAGTGAATCAGCCGCCTCTTCTTCGATTCCCTGTCCCCGCGAGCGCATCATTCGGCTGAAGGCTTCCTCCAAGGCCAAGACCTCGCTCAAGCTCTGGCCCGCTGTCAGGTCGGTCATCATTGAGGCGGAAGCCTGCGAGATGGAACAACCCTGGCCGTCCCAGCTCACGGATTCCAAGACCGGCGCCGCCAACTTCCCGGCCGCGCCATCCGCACCGACCCCCTCGGTCTCCCCCGGCCCGAGCACCACAGCGCCAGCACCACCAGCACTACCGCCATCCGCCTGGGCGAGCCGCACCCGCAGTTGGATACGGTCGCCGCAGGTGGGGTTGACCTGGAAGGATTCGCCGTCGAAAGGGCTGGTCAGGCCCTTGCCGTGGGGGTGGCGGGCGTGATCCATAATCAAGTCCTGATAGATCGAATCAAGCGAACTCATGGGCTCACCTTGAAGTAGGACCGGACCTGGCTGACCGCCTCAAGCAACTGGTCGATTTCTCCGGCGGTGTTATAGAGCCCGAGTGAGGCCCGAGTTGAGGCGTTGACACCAAGGGCCCGGTGGATCGGTTGGGCGCAGTGGTGACCGACCCGCACGGCAATGCCCTGGGCGTCCAAGAACTGGCCCACATCATGGGGGTGGACTCCGGCCAGGTCGAAGGCGACAGCGCCCAAGCGACGGTCGGCTTCGGTTGGCCCCAAGATCCGCACGCCTTGGACTTCCTGGAGGCCGGCCAACAGTCGCACGGTTAACTCATGTTCATGGGCGGCCACCCGCTCCATCCCCAGGTGGCTCAAGTAACCGACGGCCGCCGCCCAACCGATCGCCTCGGTCACAGCCTGGGTCCCAG